>NATN01000116.1 GCA_002085355.1 Candidatus Zhuqueibacterota bacterium 4484_87
TCGGCACTGTCAAAAACCCTTTGGATCAATCAAAAGTACCCGGCGGTTCATCCGGTGGTTCCGCAGCGGCTGTCGCTTCGCATCAAGCAATTTCAGCGCTGGGATCGGACACAGGCGGATCCATTCGCCAACCAGCTGCCTTTTGCGGATTAGTGGGCTTGAAACCGACCTACGGCGCTGTTTCCCGTTACGGGTTGATAGCGTACGCCTCCTCATTTGATCAAATAGGCCCTATCACACGCTCCGTTGACGACTGCGCAAAAATTTTCGCTGTCATCGCAGGTCGGGACCCTCGCGATTCGACGAGTGCCGATCACAATTACCCAAAAGAATCGTTTAAAGATTTAGCCCTAATTTCATCTCTGAAAATCGGCGTTCCGGAGCAGTTTTTAAGCAGCGACATGGACAATGATGTCGAACGCGCCATAAAAAGCACCATTGAAAATATTCGAGCAGAAGGCGCGCAGATCGTCTCTGTTTCTATCCCACATGCTGAATATGCGATTCCGGCGTATTATATCATCGCTGCCGCTGAAGCCTCATCCAACCTGGCGCGCTTTGACGGCGTTCGCTACGGTTTTCGCACAACTGAGCAGAAAAACCTGCACGATTTTTTCACTCAAAACCGGTCACAGGGTTTCGGCGATGAAGTAAAGAAACGAATTTTGCTCGGCACGTTTGTTCTTTCCCGCGGCTATTACGACCGCTACTACAAAAAAGCGCAGTCAATCAGATCGCTTATCCGGCGGGATTTTTCCATTGCTTTTGACAAATGTGATTTTTTGCTCATGCCCACAACGCCGACAACGGCTTTTGCCATCGGCGAAAAAGCAGAACCGGCATTGAGCATCCCCTGCGGTTTTGACGGAGCAGGATTGCCGGTGGGATTACAATTGATGGCGCCCTACTTTCAAGAGTCTTTTCTATTTTCGGCAGCGAAAATTTTGGAAATATTTTGTCCGCGAGGGCTGAACTGCAGTGAGTGAGCCGGAGAAAAAATATCGCGTGACAATTGGGCTGGAAGTACACGCACAACTGAACACAAAAAGCAAATTGTTTTGCTCCTGTTCGACGAAATTCGGCGCTCCTCCGAACACGCACACCTGTCCTGTTTGCCTTGGTCTGCCCGGCGCTTTGCCGGTACTGAATCAACAGGCAGTAGAATCCGCCATTAAATTAGGGCTGGCGACACAATGCCATATCGCTGAAAAATCCGTCTTCGCCAGAAAAAACTATTTTTACCCTGACTTGCCCAAAGGTTATCAAATTACGCAATTTGATCGTCCCATTTGCCAATCCGGTTTTCTGGAAATTGAGCAAAGAGGAAAAAGGAAAAAAATTGCCATTGAACGCATTCACCTCGAAGAAGATGCCGGGAAATCAATCCACAACGAACCTTTTGTCCCGTCTGAAACGACGCTGATTGATTTGAACCGCTGCGGAATACCATTACTTGAAATTGTCACACACCCAGAGATAGAAAACCCCGAGGAAGCGGTTCAATTTGTCCGACATTTGCAATTACTTTTGCGCTATTTGCGCATCAGCGATGCGAATCTCGAAGAAGGCAGCCTGCGTTGCGACGCGAACATTTCAGTGCGACTTTCCACAACGAACAAATTGACAGCTAAAACTGAAATAAAAAATCTCAACTCTCTGAAAGCGCTTTCCCGAGCGCTTATTTATGAAATTGATTTCCAAAAGCAACTGATCATTTCTGGCAAAAGACATACCTCTGCCACTGTTCTTTGGGATGAAAAAAGTCGAAAGACCAGGCCAATGCGCTCAAAGGAAACAGCGCACGATTACCGCTACTTCCCTGAGCCTGATTTGCCGCCATTGATCATCGGCACAGATTTGATCAGCAAAATCAAGGCAAAACTTCCCGAGCTGCCCGGAGAAAAAACGCGTCGGTTTATCAGCAAATATCACCTGACCGCTGCTGATGCAGAGATATTGATCGAGTCCCCTGATCGCGCAGATTTTTTTGAACGGCTGGGGGCAAAGATCGGAGACGCTCAGCTTGCTGGCAAATGGGTGATTCAAGAATTTTTGCGCTATGAAAAAAAATTGCTTATTGAAAAAAACTGGGATTGGGAAACGAGCTGTGCCGAAATCCTCTTGCTGATTAAAAACCGATCAGTAAATTGGGGCGGAGCAAAGAAAATTTTTGCTGAAATGGTCACTTCAAAAAGATCTGCTGCTGAGGTTTTGCAGGAAAGTCATTTTTCTCAAATAAATGATACCGAAAAATTAACAGAAATCATCCGACAGGTAATTTATGAAAATGAAGATGCTCTCGCACAATATCAGTCAGGGAAACAGCAACTTTTTCATTTTTTTTTCGGCCAGGTCATGCAAAAAACAAGCGGACAGGCTGACCCTAAATTAGCAAATGAAATATTGAAAAAAATTTTGGCTACCATGTAATTTCATTTCTGTGGAAAAATATCTTGACTTTTATTTCTTTTTCGGTTAAATTTAAATTTAATTTTTAACATGTCTTTAAAAAATCCGATTGCGGCGACGCAAGTCCCCGGCAATCATAACAGTTCACAAAAATATTTACGCAAAAAAGCGTTGTCCATCACGGTAAATCAGGAAATAATTGGAGAAATAAATGAGACCTAAAGAAATAAAAAAGCTCATAGAGCTTGTCGAAGCAAGTAGCATCTCTGAACTGGAAGTCACTCGATTTGGTAAAAAAGTTCGTATCAGCAAAAACTCTTCAACAACGACAGTAACAACTTCTCCGCCGGCAGCGAATCCTTTGCCGGCTGCAACGCCTGTGCAGACCGAAGCACAACAAGCACCGCCAGCCCCAGCTCCCGCTAAGACAGAACCTGCTATCGCGGATAATATTTATGAGGTTAAATCGCCGATGGTGGGCACTTTTTATCGGGCGCCGGCACCCGACGCTGATCCTTACGTGGAAGTCGGGGATACAGTTTCCCAAAATCAAGTGCTCTGCATCATTGAAGCGATGAAACTGATGAATGAAATCGAATGTGAAATTCGCGGGAAAGTTGTAGAGATACTTGCTGAAAACGGTAAACCTGTCGAATACGATCAGGTGCTTTTCAGAATTGAAAAAATATAGTTTTTTTGTAAAACCGGAGAAATAACGCTTTGTTTAAAAAAATATTGATTGCCAACCGAGGCGAAATTGCTCTGCGGATTATTCGCGCCTGTAAAGAATTGGGTATCGCAACCGTCGCCGTTTATTCTGAAGCGGATGAAAATTCGCTCCATGTACGCTTTGCTGATGAAGTTGTAAAAATTGGCCCGGGGCCTAGCAACGAAAGTTACTTGAACATTCCGAGAATCATCAGCGCAGCAGAAGTGACAAACGCTGACGCGATTCATCCGGGCTATGGTTTTCTGGCAGAGAATGCACAATTTGCTGAAATTTGTGAGAGCTGCAATATCAAATTTATCGGGCCTTCTTCAGAGATGATCGCCAATATGGGCGACAAGGCTTTTGCTAAAGGAAAAATGAAAAAAGCAGGCGTGCCGACCATTCCCGGCAGCGAGGGCCTTTTGAAAGATATTGATATTGCTGAAAAAACCGCAGAAAAAATCGGCTACCCGGTAATTTTAAAAGCAACCGCAGGTGGCGGCGGCAGAGGCATGCGCATCGTTCGCCAAAAAAGCGAATTGGAACGGGCATTTGTCACTGCCAGCAATGAAGCCGGAGCTGCTTTTGGCAATGCCGGTCTTTACATGGAAAAATTTTTTGAAAATCCGCGTCACATCGAAGTGCAAATTATCGGCGATCAGTACGGCACAGTTGCTGCCCTTGGTGAACGGGAGTGTTCCATCCAGCGCAAGCATCAAAAATTGATAGAAGAATCACCATCTCCGGCAGTGGACGAAAAACTGCGCAAAAAATTACAGGACGCGGCAGTACGCGGAGCCGAGAGCGTCAATTATGAAAGCGCCGGTACCGTCGAATTTTTGCTCGACGAAGACGGCAAATTTTATTTCATGGAAATGAATACGCGAATTCAGGTGGAACATCCGGTGACGGAAATGGTTTTAGGTATGGACCTGCTCAAGCGTCAAATTATGCTTGCTGCCGGCGAAAAAATAGAGAACGTAATCAAGGAATTCAAATTGCGCGGCCATGCCATTGAGTGTCGCATCAATGCGGAAGATCCTGATAAAGATTTTCGACCCAGCCCGGGAACGATTACATCATTTCACATCCCAGGAGGTCCTGGGGTACGAGTTGACACACATGCGTACGCGCAGTACGTCATTCCGCCATACTATGATTCTTTGATTGCAAAAGTAATAACCAGCGGAAAAGATCGCGCTGAAGCCATTGGTCGTATGAAACGCGCTCTAGACGAATTTATCATTGAAGGTATTTCAACGACGATTCCATTTCATAAAAAAGTTTTGCAAAATGAATATTTTCTCAAAGGAGATTTTGATACAAAATTCATTGAAACTCATTTTTTAACAAATGATAAAAAATAAGGAGATGAAGATGAACGTTCCAAAAGAATTGTTGTACACAGAGGAGCACGAATGGGTGCTTGTTGAAGATGACGTCGCCACAATCGGCATCACTGATTACGCTCAGGGAGAACTGGGCGACATTGTGTTTGTTGAATTGCCCGCTGTTGAAGATGAAATAAAACAAATGGAGCCTTTTGGAACTATTGAAGCCGTGAAAGCTGTCTCTGACCTATTTGCTCCCATCACAGGCACGGTAGTTGAAGTCAACGCTTTGCTCGAAGATCAGCCGGAAATCATTAATACCAGTCCTTATAATGACGGATGGATGATTAAAGTAAAACTTGCAAATCCGTCCGAGCTTGACAGTCTGATGAGTGCAGAAGCTTATACGCAGCATATCAGCTAAACAAATTTCCCCTATTTGAATTTTCATATTTTCGCCGCCGAAATATTTCTTTCGGCATAGATAAATTTTTTTGTCTAAAAGCCGGAAAGAGTTTTTGTTATCTATTCGTTGTTAAAGTTGATATAAAATTTATTTTAGACATAAAATCCTGTGAGCGTTTGAGAGCGAAATTCATCTTTGCTTATTAAAAGAATTCTCGCACGGCATACATGCTCATTCAAGACGAGATGTTGATTTGTCTGGCTTTGAGAAGTAGATTGAAACTGAACCTGTGAATTTGTTTATATGGAGCAAAAAGATGCCATTTATTCCAAATACTGACGCCGACCGCCAGAAGATGTTAAAGCGCATCGGCGTGAAAAATTTTGAAGAATTAATACAAAATATTCCGGAAAATCTTCGCTTTAAAGGCGAGCTTAATTTGCCTGATCCGCTTTGCGAATTGGAAGTCAGCAAAGCAGTGCAGCAGAAGGCACAATGCAATCAAGCGGTTACTGACGCTATCAGTTTCCTCGGCGGCGGGGCGTACGACCATTTTATCCCGGCAGTTGTAGGACATATCCTTTCGCGTTCGGAGTTTTATACTGCGTACACGCCGTATCAAGCAGAGGTCAGTCAGGGAACATTGCAGGCAATTTATGAATTTCAATCGATGATCGCTGAATTAATGGGAATGGATGTTGCCAATGCCTCGATGTATGACGGCGGATCTGCATTGGCAGAAGCAGCGCTCATGGCAATCGCTGAAAAACGAAAAAAGAGAATTCTCGTCTCCCGCGGCGTTCATCCCTACTATCGGCAAATTATTCAAACCTACTGTCACGGTCAGGCTATCGACATTCAGATCGTGGAATTAGAAAATGGTGTGACGTCGCTGGACGATTTGAAAGCGAAACTTGACGGAAACACCGCTGCAGTACTGGTGGAACACCCAAATTTTCTGGGCTATCTCGAAGAAGTCGAAGAAGTCAGTCGTTTGACGCACGAGAATCAGTCCCTGTTTATCACTTCCAATGATCCGATTTCTTTGGGATTGTTAGAACCTCCCGGTGCGTACGATGCAGATATTGCAACTGGCGAAGGCCAAGGTCTGGGAAACAATTTGAATTATGGCGGTCCTTATTTGGGTTTATTCGCATCAAAACAACGATTCATTCGAAAAATGCCGGGGAGGATTGCCGGCGCTACAACTGACCAGCAAGGCAGACGCGGATTTGTCCTCACTTTTCAAGCCCGGGAGCAGCATATCCGCAGAGATAAGGCAACATCCAATATTTGCACCAATGAAGCGCTCAATGCGCTGGCTGCGACTGTTTATTTGACGCTCATGGGAAAGCAGGGCATTCGCGAAGTTGCGGAACTATGTCTGCAAAACAGCCATTACCTCGCTGAACAAATTGGCGGGTTAAATGGATTTGAATTGCCTTTTTCTGCGCCATTTTTCAAAGAATTTGTTGTCAAAACACCAGTACCACCGGAAAAAATTATCAAAAAATTATCAAACAAAAATGTGCTTGCCGGAATCGATTTATCGCGATTTGACTATGGCCTGGAAAACGGTCTTTTGATCGCAGCAACAGAAAAACGCACCCGGGATGAAATGGACATGCTGGTCAAATTGCTGGCTGATTTTTCTTGATTTTCAAATAAAATTATCAGCCGTAAATTAATCTGAATGTTGTTTTTTTCTCGCCATTTTTACATGTCTTTCTTTGAGGAAAAAGGAACTTTTGATTTCAAGATAAGTTTTAATATTGTGCTTTTCAAAGACGATATTTCTATTAACTTTATTAAAAAATAATATGTTAAATTGAAACTGAACGGAGGCCGAATCAGATAAAATTTGATACGAAATCGGGAATTGAACTGAATTTTAATAAGATTAATGGAAATAATTTTTTTCAAAACGATTTTCGTCAGGGCTGAATCGGTAAGAATTTTAATGGTGAGAAATTCCGAATGCTTGAGGTATGCCTTGCTCTTCTGAGAGGGAACCTTTCCATTCGGATTTTTTTTAAAGGATATTTTTTCCAAGGAATTATATTCATTTCTTAATCGCAAGAGGAGTTTAACATGAAACGCTCAATCGTCATCATCTCGTTGCTACTGCTAATCGTCATTGGCGCACAACAAGCGTTTGCCGTGAGCGAAGCTGCGGTTCTATTTTTAATGATTGCGCCGGGCTCGCGCGCAGCAGGCATGGGAAATGCCTTTGTTGCAGTCGCAGATGACCCGTATGCCACTTTCTACAATCCAGCCGGTCTGGCTTATGTCTATGGCAGAAAAGCAACAATCATGCACGTAAATTGGCTGCCGGGGCTTGTTTCCGATATGTTTTATGATTATCTGGCGTTTACCATGAGCATTGAAGGATTGGGAACCGTCGGCATAAATGTAGCTTACATCAATATGGGTGAAAACCAGGGAATGGATGAGTTTGGCAATCCGACAGAGAAGTTTTTTAGCAGCGAGTACGCCATTTCTGCTACTTATGGAACGACTATCACCGACAATTTAGCAATCGGCGTCGGACTGCGGTTCATCAGAAGTAATTTAGCGCCATTCAGCGCCGGTCAGCAAAAAGGTTCCGGTCAGGCAAGCGCATTCTCTTTTGATGTCGGACTTTTGTACACCTTCCCTTTTCTCAATAATCGACTGAAATATGGTATGGCAATCACCAATATGGGGCCGAAAATTGTTTACATTGACGAAGCACAGGCAGATCCGCTACCCACAAATTTTCGCGCTGGTTTTGCCTTTCATCTCATCAATCAAAAATACAATAAATTGACCATTTCCACAGAGATCAATAAATTGCTGGTTACGCCCCCAAAAAGCGAAGATGAGCAAGCTGATCCTTTTTACGAGGCGATAATTACTTCCTGGTACGACGAACCTTTCCAGCGCGAACTGGATAAAATCACTCGCGCTGTGGGCATCGAATATATTTACAACAATCTCATCGCTCTGCGCGGCGGCTATTATTTTGACAAAGAAGGAAAGGTCAAATACCTGACTTTTGGCGCGGGCCTTCAGTATTCGCTATACAGTTTTGATTTTAGCTATGTTTCCGCTGAACAGGGACACCCGTTGGCGAATACCATGCGCTACACATTGCAAATCGGTTTTTAATTGCGACTTATTGCTCAAATTTTTCATTGTTTTTATTTTTTCTCAAAATTAGCTGAATCCGCAGGCGTTCATCACCTGCGGATTTTAATCATCTAAATTGAACGACGGAAATATGCATGTGAAACGATTACTTTTTGTGCCACTCATTTTAATCCTGACATTTACCACAGTCCGGCCCAATGAACAAAAAAAATTGCCGCGCTATTACAAAAGCAGCGTGTCCCAACGATTTGTAAAAAAAACCTTCTCCCGGGAAAATGGACAAATTTATCAGTTGAAAGCTGAACTTCCGGATACGCTGAAAATTTTAGCCCTGCGCGTCCAGTTTCAACCGGATAATGATCGAACGACCACTGGCAACGGCTTGTTTGATTTGTCTCAGCCTGATTCAATTATGATCAATTCCCCGCCCCATGATCGCAACTATTTTATCAATCAACTGAAAGCATTAAAAAATTATTACGAAAATGTGTCACGCGGAAAATTGACTCTACAAATTTCCGATGCTGCTGACAATTATTTTGTTTTTCCGCAAGAGCCGGACAGCGCCTGGTCTCTGCCGCATCCTATGGCATATTACAATCCCAATGCCGGCGAAGAGGCATTA
>NATN01000117.1 GCA_002085355.1 Candidatus Zhuqueibacterota bacterium 4484_87
AAGCCAATCATAAAGTAAAATTTAATGTGATTAATTTTCGATTCGCTCAAAGAATGAGCAGCCTGCAAAATAACTTCATGCGATAAATTTTTATTGATAATTTTTCGCATTCGTTCCGAACCCGCCTCCGGTGCGAAAGCAATGGAATTTACATTTGCGCGCTCAAAAATCTCAAGAAATTCCGGAGTAATCATGTCCAGACGAAAAGAAGACAATCCTAACTCATAATTCTTCGCTGCCAATGTCCGGCACAGGTCCAGCAAGCCGGGGTAATCCGATAATGCCGCACCAATCAAACCAATCTTTTTGGCATCACCGGCATGCTGATCAACAGTCTCAATGATTTTTCCCGTTGAAAAAATTCTGTAGGGATGGTAAATATGACTTGCTGCACAAAAACGACATCTCCGTCCGCACCCTCTTCCCACCTCTAAAAGAAACATATCCCGAAAATGACTATCCGCCGAGCGAATTACCGAATATTGCGGCGACATCTGTTTTAAATCGGCATGTATTTTTTCAATTCGGAAATCAGAATGGTTAAAGCACGGCACGTAAAAGCCGGGCGAACTGGCAAGCAACTCCAATAATTGAAATCGTGAGAGCCTTTTCTCTCTGTACTTGAGCAAAGCATCAACGAGGAAATCAGAAACAGGTTCAAATTCGCCTAATACCATAACGTCTGCGAACAACGACAATGGGCCGGGATTCATAAAAGAGGCTGTACCGCCTAAAATAACGAACGGTTCTCTCTCGTCGCGTTCCGCAGCAACTGGTTCGATTCCGGCTTCTGAAAGGAATTTGACAACATTCGGGATGTCAAGCTCAAAAGAAATGGAAAAAGCGACAACATCAAAATAGCGTAATTCGTTGCCAGATTCGATCGTACGGGTTCGGACAGGAAAAGATCTGTCAAAAAAAGCGCGCTCGCAGCGGACTTCCGTGAACTCATTGAAAATTCGATAGACTGACTGGAAGCCGAGGTTCGCCATTCCGACGGCATACGAATTCGGAAAGGCTAAAGCAACGGAGAGCACACTTTCAGTTTTCACCTGAATCGCATTTTTTTCTTTTGCGGCAATCCTGTTTCGGATTTGTTCAAATAGTCTTTCTCTGGAAATAGGTTTCATTCATTTTCTCAAAAAAAAAGCAATCCTGATAACCATTTAGAGTTTGAAGACAGAAAAGCAATTATTTAACTGTCTTTCCGACGAGAAGTTGCACAGCACCCGAATTCCTGCGAATTTGTGGTTATCAGGATTGATGAAATGTATCCGCAAAATGATATTTCAAGAAATAAACCGACTGTTCGATAAAAGCCATATTCAAATTATTATCCTTGCATACGACGGCGGAGAAATGTCGGCATTTCGTATTGATCCGGTTTGACTTCAGCTTGTAATTCTTCTTCTAATTCAAGCTCTTCGTCATGTCCGTTTCCGTTGAATTTATCTTCTTCTTTTTCTGCAACAATTTCTGCTTCTTGTTGTTGGCGATGAATTGTCGGCACATCCAGATAGTCAATCGTTGTGTGGGCGAAATCCATCTTTCTTTTTAAAAAAGGGACGTCTTTATTTTTCTCCTTTTTATTAAATCCCGTGGCAATAACTGTAACGCGGATTTTATCCTTGAATGCCTCGTCAATGACGGCGCCAAAAATAATATTCGCATCTTCTCCTGCCGCAGACTGGATTATTTGAGTTGCCGCATCGATCTCAGATAAAGTAATATCATCGCCGCCGGTAATATTGACAAGCAAGCCGAGAGCGCCGGTGATGGAAACATCTTCCAGTAAAGGACTGGAAATCGCTGCACGCGCCGCTTCAATTGCGCGCTCTTCGCCTGACGCTACTGCCGATCCCATGAGTGCATCGCCCATTTCCGACATAACAGTTTTCACATCAGCAAAGTCCAAATTGATCAATCCGGGCACAGTAATTAAATCGGAAATACCTTTCGTAGCGTTGTACAGCACATCATCCGCCATCTGGAAAGCTCTGTTTAGTCTGGTATTTTTATCCACAATGGACAACAAACGCTGATTTGGAATCACAATCAAGGTATCGACGGATTTTTTCATCTCCAAAATACCTTCCTCTGCGCGCTTCATCCGTTTTTGACCTTCAAACAGAAAGGGCTTGGTCACGATCCCTACGGTTAAAGCATTCAAATCTTTGGCAATCTGTGCAACAACAGGAGCAGCGCCTGTGCCTGTCCCTCCGCCCATTCCGGCGGCAATAAAAACCATATCCACATCCTTCAGCGCATTGTACACTGCTTCCTGATCTTCCTCAATGGCACGCCTGCCGACCTCAGGATTTGCTCCTGCGCCGAGGCCTTTGGTCAAACTTCTGCCGATTTGAATTCTCGCCGGCGCTTTGCAAATATTGAGCGCCTGCAAATCAGTATTTATCGCGACAAATTCAACTCCAGCCAGTCCTGCAGAAATCATGCGATTCACGGCATTTCCGCCTGCCCCGCCGACGCCAATCACTTTCATACGCGCGGTTGGGGTTGCGCTTTCATCAAAATTAAAAGTCAAGTCTTTCATAGTAGCCCTCCTCACTGGATGGGTGAAGGTATAAAATTAATTTACTTTTTCTATCTCAAATTTAGTATTAACCCGGTCTTCGCGGCGAAATAAAGCTTCGCAGCCTGTCAACGATTGCCTGCCAAAGAGATTTTTGTTTTGATGAGGCAAACAGACCGTCCAGTTGCTCGTAATCTCCGCTCAAAGCGTACAAAACCAATCCTACTCCTGTAGCATGGATTGGACTACGTGCCAGATCGATCAATCCGCTGAATCCTCGCGGTATTCCTAATTTCACAGGCATGTCGAAAATTTCCTCAGCTAATTCCACCGCTCCTTTAATCAGCGAACCGCCTCCCGTTAACACAACACCGGTAGTCATCAGATCCGCAAAATCGGTCTTGCGAATCTGGTTCGCTGACATTTTGAAAATTTCTTCCATTCGTGAACGAATAATATCTGTAAGTAATTCCTTTGAAATTTTTCTTGAACTTCTGCTGTTGATTCCGGGTACTTCAATCGGCTCTTCCGGATTTTCCAGCAGATTATAGTCACAACAGCCAAAGCGCTGCTTGATCATCTCGGCCTGTTCCATGGGCGTCCGCAGCACAATGGCGATATCACTGGTGACATTCCCTCCACCAAGAGCGATAACTGCTGTTTGTCGGATGCACCCCTCGAAAAACATGGCGATATCTGTTGTGCCTCCTCCCATATCAATAACGATAACGCCCAGTTCTTTTTCCTCCTCAGTCAAAACAGAATAGCTCGAAGCCAGAGGTTCCAATACCAGGTCCCTGACCTCAATGCCAGCTTTTTCCACACTGCGGCAGATATTTTGGGCAGAAGTCACCGCTCCGGTAACAATATGCACCTCTGTTTCCAATCTGACTCCGCTGATGCCAACCGGATTTCGGATTCCGCGCTGATCATCTACGATAAATTCCTGAGGCAGAATGTGCAGAAGCTCCCGATCCACCGGCATCATTACTGCCTTAGCTGCTTCCAGCACCCGGCGGACATCGTCTTCTGTTACTTCGTTATCAGGCCCGGCAACAGCAACAACTCCTCTGCCATTGAAACTCCGGATATGATCTCCGGCGATACCGACATAAGCCTCATTCACTTCAATATCTGCCATCTGCTCTGCCTGAGCCACTGCACTTTCAATGGAACGCACTGTTTTTTCAATATCGACAACAACGCCTTTCCTCAAACCATCAGATGGCGCAATTCCGACGCCGATGATTTTCGGCTGCTCACCTTCAGCAACTTCAGCGATGATCGCACCAATTTTAGTGGTACCGATGTCAATTCCCGCTATATATTCATATTCTGACGTTCCCATTGGATTTCTCCTATGTTTTTCTCTTTATTACGATCTGACCTCGAAATCTGGCATCGATGGCCAGTACATCTTTGAGTTGTTTGCGGCGTAATTTTTGGTGATACAATGCGCTAAAACCGTTGAGCCTCGCCGCAATTTTCCCTTTTCCTAAAATCACGGGTAAATTATTGTCTTTCAGGAAGAAGCTGATTCCGGCGTCTTTGTCATAGTGAAGTTCTGAAATATCTGTGTATAGAACCGGATCTTTTTCCCTGATCTTCTTTAATATCGCAATACAATACGCGAGCAATTCATCATTTTCCGGAACTCTTTTTCCTGTGTCATCATATTTGAAATGGATACCTGTGATTACCGGTAAATCGTACAATGCTTCTGCCGGATAATCAAAAATCAATTTTTTTGTATCACTGGCAGCAACGATTTCAGAACCGGCGACTCCAGCAACAAGTTGATGCTCCGCTATTTTTATTTTCAAAACAGACGGATAAGAACGTGAGACAACAACAGAGCGCACCATCGGGTGGCGCGTTAGACTGCGTTGAATGGAATCAACATCAATCTGAAACAAGTCTTTTGAAAAATCGATATCAATCAACCGCGCAATATCTTCCTTTGTCACATAATGATTACCGGAGATTTGTACCGCACGCAACTTAAATGCACCATTAACATGGAGCAAATAAAAAATGCCTCCAATAACCGCCAGTGAAAATATCGCGATTGAAATTGTTTGAAACATGCTAATTTTTTTCATAACGCACGCTCCTGTGGAAATTCTGACAGCTTAATGTCTTCTGACATTTCTCGACTTTTTCGTCGTTTTTTTTGAATAGCTGCTCTTTCGGCCGCTGCGATACCGCCGCGCCCCGTTCTGCATTGAAATATTGAGCAAGATGCCCACTCCCACTAAATTCATAATCAGCGAGCTCCCGCCGTAACTAATAAACGGCATGGTAATTCCGGTTACCGGAAGTAAATTCAGCGCAATACCGGCATTGAACAGCGCGTAAATCGTGATGGAAGCAATAATTCCGATGGCTAACAATTGTCCGGCTTTGTCAGGCGCATGGGTAGCAATCCACATTCCTCGCCAAAGCAACAGTAAAAAAAGTGTCAAAATGATTGCGCAGCCAATTAATCCCATCTCTTCGCCAATTATGCTGAAAATAAAATCGTTGTACGGATATGGTAAAAAATGCATTTTTTGCCGGCTGTTTCCCAGACCGACACCAAATACTCCGCCATTTCCAAAAGAAATGAGCGATTGCGTAATTTGATATGGCAGTTTCCCCACACCGCGAATAGCACTGAAATAGCTGCTTATCCGCTGAAGTTGATATGGATATAATTTAAGAAAAATACTTATGACAACAACTGTTGCCGAAGCTAAAGCTGTCAAATGATAAAAGCTTGCACCTGCCAGAAAAATCATAATCATAGCAATAATAAAAATTATGACCGCGCTTCCCAAATCCGGCTCAAGGGCAATAAAAAAAACCACTACCGCCAAAGCGACCAGCGCCGGCATGAGTCCCTGATTAAAGTCTTCTATATTCTTTCGATTATCGGCAAAATATTTTGCCAAATAAAGTATGAGAGCAATTTTGGCAAATTCCGATGGCTGAAATGAAATCCCACCTACTAAAAATGCCCGGCGGCTCCCATTGTAAAATGCGCCATTAAAAAGGACATAAAGTAGCAATAAAACAGCAAAACCCAACAAAGCAGGTGACAGGTCAAGCAAATAGCGAAAATCAATTTTAATAAACAACACCATCAATAGCAAACCGATGGTGAGACGCATGAGGTGAGCAATGAGAAAATACTGGCTGCTACCATACTTTGCCTGGCCCAGATAGCTGCCGGCGCTGTAAATAGCTGTGATTCCGATGACAATCAGCACCAGCACGATCATCAAAAATAATACATCAAATGGAATCCGTTTTCTCAATTGCGTCCCTCTTTAATTTTGTAAGAAAAGATTCATGTCAATTAGCGAACCTTGAAAGTACTGAGCGTAAATAGAGCTAACAAAATACCGATAATCCAGAATCTGACAACGACCTGCGATTCATGCCACCCTTTCAGTTCAAAATGGTGATGCAACGGAGCCATGCGAAAAATTCTTTTTCCGCCGGTTTTTTTGAAATAGGCAACTTGCAAAATGACTGACAGCGACTCAGCGACGAACACTCCGCCAATAATGATGAGCAACAACTCCTTGTGCAACATAACTGCCAACGCTCCCACGGAACAGCCCAAGGACAGCGAGCCAGTATCACCCATAAATACCTTGCTCGGATGCACATTCCACCACAAAAAGCCAAGACTAGCACCAATTAACGCCGCTGAGTACACTGTCAGTTCACCAGCACCAGGCAAATAAATAATATTCAAATAATGACTAAAATCAACTCGACCGGAAATGTAACTAATTGCCGCCCAGGCAACAGCAGTGATGCCTACTAAACCAATCGCCAACCCGTCAAGCCCATCAGTCAAATTAACTGAATTTGAGGTTGCGGTAATCACGAAAATTACAACAGGAATATAAAAATAGCCAAAATCTAGATTTAAATTTTTGAAAAAAGGCACAGTGGACAAGGCTTTGACGTCAGCAAACGATGGATGAAAATAAAGCACGCTGCCAATAATCAATCCCAGAGTCACCTGGCCGACAATTTTATATCTTCCAATTAATCCTTTTGGCATCTTCTTGACAACTTTCAAATAATCATCAAATATTCCCAATACTCCGCCCCATATTGTCGCTGTCAGGATGAGCAAGACATAAATATTATCCAATCTGGCAAACAAAACCGTAGGCAACAAAACAGCGATCAAAATGATTATGCCACCCATGGTAGGCGTGCCTGCTTTTTTCTGATGGCTTTTCGGACCTTCTGCGCGAATCTCTTCCCCGATTTGCTTTTTCTTAAGAAAATTTATGATGACAGGCCCAATAAACAAGCTAATCAGCAACGCCAGTATTGCTGCAGAAGCACTGCGAAAAGTGATGTAACCGAATAAATTTAATCCGGAAAGGCTATGACGTAACGGATAAAAAATGTGATAAAACATGGTCTTATCCTTTAAAATTTTCTACGATAAATTTTGTAATCTCCTCCATTGCCATACCGCGCGACCCTTTTATCAAAACAAGATCTCCCGGTGCGAGCAATTTCAATAAATATTTTGCCAGCGATTTTTTCTCCGAAAAATGCAATGCCCGCTTCTTCATCTTTGGGCTGGCTCCCTTCTTCATAAATTGCGACTTCTCCCCCACTGCCAGCAAATATTCAATATTTCCCAATTCCGCACAATAATCACCCACTCCGAAATGTTCCTGTTCGCTTAGCTTCCCAAGTTCAAACATATCACCTAAAATTGCTATTTTGCGCCCATCCGTTTCCATCTGTGACAATGTTTCCAATGCTCGTTTGGCAGATGCGCTGTTGGAATTATAGCAGTCATTAATTATTTTTATGCCACCTGCTTCGATTATCTGCATCCTTTTATCCGCAGACTGGAAATTTTCAAGTGCTCGCTTTATCTGCTCATCGGAAACCCCAA
This sequence comes from Candidatus Zhuqueibacterota bacterium 4484_87, assembly GCA_002085355.1. Classification (GTDB taxonomy): domain Bacteria; phylum Zhuqueibacterota; class Zhuqueibacteria; order Thermofontimicrobiales; family Thermofontimicrobiaceae; genus 4484-87. Next base: position 7,452 of record NATN01000117.1, read on the forward strand.
ACTTCCTTCCCACCGCAACTGCTGCTAACGCATTATGAACATTGTGCATTCCCGGCACGGAGAGCTGTATTTCCAATCCGTCAACCCGAAAACGAGGATGTCCGGATGAATCCATGCCGACAAGCTCACCGCGGACATCCTTTGCATGCGTCAAACCATATTCTACAACTTCGGGGACATGAGGTATTTTTTTTCTTAAAAATGGATCGTCCATGTTCACAAAAACACCGCTGCCTGATTTTTCGATATATTTCCACAACTCAGTTTTCGCCCGATAAACCCCATCCAACGATCCGAAAAATTCGAGGTGTGCAGGTCCGATGTTGGTAAT
>NATN01000118.1 GCA_002085355.1 Candidatus Zhuqueibacterota bacterium 4484_87
ATATCGCTCCAATCCTTCGACGGTATATGTCACATTCATGCCGCCAATGGCAGACATGATCACATCCTGCACGTCGCCAACAGTCAAACCATAGCGAGCAGCTTCGCCACGACGAATATTGAAATCCAGATAATTCCCGCCAGTTACACGCTCGGAATACACTGATAATGTACCAGGAATTTTACGGACAATGGCTTCGATTTTTTGCCCTAATTCACTCAGCGTGTCCAGACTCGCGCCCATAAGCTTGATCCCCACGGGCGTTTTGATGCCAGTGGAAAGCATATCTATTCTTGTTTTGATAGGCATGGTCCAGGCGTTTGTCAGACCAGGGAATTGAATAGCAGCATCCATTTCGTCCACTAATTTTTCAATCGTCATTCCCGGGCGCCATTCTTTTGGGTCTTTGAGCATGATGGTTGTCTCGATCATTGTCAGCGGTGCCGGATCTGTCGCCGTTTCCGCCCTGCCAATTTTTCCGAAAACATGGTGCACTTCAGGAAAACTTTTAATTATTTTATCGGTTTGCTGCAACAATTCTTTGGCTTTGGTAATTGATATTCCCGGATAGGTTGTTGGCATGTACAGCAAATCCCCTTCGTTTAAAGGAGGCATAAATTCTGATCCCAATTTGGAATAAGGCAAAAAAGTGAGCAACAAAATTGCGATAGCAATCCCAACAGTCAGCCAGCGAAAACGAAGCACAACTTTGATGACAGGTCTATAAATTCCAATAAAAAAACGGCTAATGGGATTTGTTTTTTCGCTGCGTATTTTGCCTCGTACAAAAAAGAACATCAGCACCGGGATGATAGTAATGGCGAGTATCGAAGAAGCCGCCATAGCAAAAGTTTTCGTGTAAGCAAGCGGACTGAACAGTCTTCCTTCCTGCGCCTGCAAACTGAAAACCGGCAAAAAGGAGACAGTGATGATGACTAAAGAGTAAAATAGCGCAGGGCCTACTTCTTTCGCTGACTTGAGAATGAGATCAGAGTGATTGACAATTGTTCCATTCGTACGGTCTCGCTCGAGATGTTTGTGCGCATTTTCCACCATCACGACCGAGGCATCTACCATCACTCCGATCGCAATTGCAATACCTCCCAAAGACATGATATTGGCGTTTATACCCAGCAAGCGCATAATAATGAATGAAATTAAAATACCCACCGGCAGAGTAAAAATTGCCACAAATGCGCTGCGGAAGTGAAGCAGAAAAATGATTGTGATCAAGGCCACGACAAGCATTTCCTCGATGAGTTTATCTTTGAGAGTATTGATGGCGCGAATTATTAAAGATGACCGATCATAAGCAGTTTTGATTGTTACACCATCTGGTAAACCTTTTTCCAGATCAGCTAATTTTTCCTTTACATTTTCTATGACTTTTAATGCGTTTTCTCCGAAACGAAGCACAACTATACCGCCGACAGTTTCACCTTCTCCGTTCCATTCGGCAATACCACGTCTAAGTTCAGGCCCTAAATGAACGTTGGCAACTTGATGCAAATAAATCGGCGACCCGTTTTCATCAACGCCCAGAGGTATTGATTTTAAATCGTCGATCGAGCGAATATAGCCAAGCCCTCGCACCATAAATTCTGTCTCGCCCATTTCCAGCAATCTTCCGCCAACATCGTTGTTGCTACGCTTGATTGCCATGCGGACTTTTTGGATCGGGATTTTGTAGGCTGCTAATTTGTTCGGATCAACTTCGACCTGATACTGTTTGACAAATCCTCCAATCGAAGCTACTTCGGCCACTCCTGGCACTGAGGATAGTTCATATTTCAGATACCAATCTTGAATTGAGCGAAGTTCTGCCAGATCATATTTATTGCCGCCATCGAGCACGTATTCGTAAACCCAGCCAACGCCAGTCGCGTCAGGGCCAAGCTGTGGGGTGACGCCTTCGGGCAATCTTTTTGCAGCGTAGTTCAAATATTCCAGCACACGGCTGCGCGCCCAATAAATATCAGTGCCATCTTCGAAAATGATATAAACTAGGGAAAATCCAAAAAACGAGAAACCGCGTACTGTTTTTGCATAGGGAACAGACAGCATCGCCGTCGTCAACGGATACGTCACCTGATCTTCGACAACGTTAGGCCCCTGTCCCGGATATTCAGTCAAAACAATAACCTGAACATCGGATAAATCCGGTATAGCGTCTAAATTTATGCTGACCATTGCTGTGATTCCGGCGATGATAATCACCACCGTGAATAAAATCACCATGAATTTATTTTTTAATGACCACTCAATAATTTTCTCTATCATAATCTTGCCTTTCTACTATTCTGATGCTTTGATTGAAACTCAGAATCAACCTTATTTTTCCTTTTTTACTAATTTCATTTCGCAGATTGAGCACCTGGCATCCGGATCGTCAGTGACAAATTCCGGATGCATGGGGCAAGTGTACAATTGCGTGTTTGCGGAGATGTCTTTTTTCTTTTCTAATTTCATGCCGCATTCCGGGCACGGTTGATCCGGATTATCGCTGACAAAGTCAGGATGCATAGGACATGTGTATAGTGTAAATGAATCATGATTATGATCAAGGTGTTTCGCAGTTTCTTTTTTGGAGGCCTGTTTCTGTACCCCTATTTTTGAAACAGGTGCTTGTTCCGTCTCATGAGACATGTTGTCCATGTCATTCAGGCTTTTGCCATCTTGTTTGTGTGAACTTTGATCCTGATTTTTCACTTCCAACATTTTCTTGATTGCTTCCTGGGCCTTACTTTCCGAATCCAGCAAAAATTGTCCGGAGGTCACCACCTCCTCACTTTCAAACAAACCAGAAACAACTTCGATAAGACCGTTTTCACCCTCGCGGCCTAATTTCACTTCTCGCGGCTCAAATTTTCCTTGCTCGCGTTTGATGAAAACCAGATTGCGCTCGCCGGTGCGAATGACAGCTTCGGCAGGAATAACCACCACTTCTTTTGCATTCGTGGTTTTAATATAGACATTAGCATACATGTCCGGCTTCAGTTCCAGATTCGGATTGGGGAATTCAAGCCGTACTTTCAGATTTCTTGTTTTTTGATCCAGAAAGGGATAGATAAAGGCAACCTTGCCTGAAAATGTTTTGCCCGGCAAATAGGATAGCTCCATTTGCGCCGGACTATTGAGCTTAACCCAAGGGATTTCATATTCATAAACGCTCACTTCCACCCAAATATTTGACAAATCAGCGATGTGGTACAAATCTGTGCCTGCTTTGACAAAAGCGCCTTCGCGAGCATTCATTTGAGTAATGACGCCATTCGCCGGAGCAACCAGAGTCATCGTTTTCGTTATTTTCTCGCGTTTTTCCAGATCGTCTATCGCCTGTTGTGGAATATCCCAATTCAACAATCGATTGCGGCTGGCAGTCAACAGCGTTGATGCATTTTTACGAATATCAGCCATCGGACTTTCTTTCAACTGCTGAAAGTTTTTCAAAGACAATAAATATTCCTCTTGCGCCGAAACCAATTCCGGAGAATAAATTTCCAGCAGCGGCTGTCCTTTTCTGACTCCCTGGCCTTCAAAATCAGCATAAAGCGTCTCAATCCACCCGGAAATTTTAGCGTTAACAGAATACAGATTTTTTTCATTATATTTAACTACCCCCACTGTCCGAATCGTTCTTGAGAGTGATCGTTTTTGAACAAGAGTAGTTTTGATGCCCATGTTTTGCACCGTCGCCGGATCGATAAGAATATTCCCGGTGCCGCCGCCTTCTTCGCCCTCGTAAACCGGAATTAAATCCATACCCATGGGAGATTTGCCTGGCTTCTCGGAAATATATGTTGGATCCATCGGAGCGCGCCAGTATAAAATTTTGCCATTCTTTTTTTCAGTAGTCTGCGTTTCAGCGGCAGTGCTGCCTTTGATTGGCGTGAGTTTCATGCCGCAAATCGGGCAATTACCAGGCTCATCAGAAATCACATCGGGATGCATGCCGCACGAGTAAAGCTGCACCCCTTGCGCATGTCCGGCTTCGTCGTGCACTTTTATGCTGTCGCCCGATTTGATGAGTGAAAGTCCTATCATGCCGATGATAATACCAGCGGCAAGCGCGAGAATGATAATAAGTGTCATTTTTTTTTGATTCATTGGAAAACTCCTGTGATTTATTTTTGTTAAAGCTTTTATTAAATTTGTAGAAATTTTGCTGACAAATTGTCCCACCATTTTATTTTAACGAATCAATGGAAAACCCCAGAGCAAATTCGAGATCGGCGATTGCGTTCAGCCTTTCGGTTTGAACACGATAAAAATCGAGTTCAAAATTGAACAGTGTCATTTGATTATTGAATAAAGTCAGGAAATCCACTTTATCGACCTGATAACCGGAAAGTGCTGAATTGAACGATTGCTGCGCCTGGGGAATAATGCCGTCGCGATAAAGAGTGATTAATTCCTCATATTTTTTTATTTCGCTCAGCGCATCTTCGATTTGATAATGGACCTCATTTATCGTGCTCTGAAATTTTTCGATTAAGGAGGCTGTTTCGAGCTGTGTTCGCTGAACCTCATATTTTTGTTTTTTGAAAAAATAAATTGGCAAATTCAATGAAATTTCCGCCGAGAAAAAGTCGTTCATTTTTACACCATTGGCTAAATCGTCCCGCTGAGTGTAAGCCACGCCAATCGCAAAATCAGGCCAATAATTTCGCTTCGCCAGTTTTTCCCCGGTTTGCGATTGTTCAACAACTTTCTTCCAAACCTTTAGCAGGGGGCGATTCTTTTCAGCCAGAGAAATTAATTTTTCCATTTCAATTTCAGGAATATTCTCATCCCGCAAAATAACCTCATTGATTTGTGTCGCCAGGGGGCGATTCAAAATCTTATTCAAAGAAAAAACAACCCGCTCTCTCTTGCGATGTAATTGGATCAATTTATCGGTCAATTTGCTCAATTCCACGTGAGACTTCAACACATCCTGCTGCAAGCCTTGTCCAACACCATATTTTGTTTCAGCGATATTTTTCATCTGCTGAAGTAATTCTTTATTTTTTTTCACAGTTTCGATGGATCGATCAATGAGATAAAGTTGGTAATAATTTTTCTTCACAGCGCGAATCAAATTGTTTTTCAATTCATCCGCTTGAAATTTTACCTGCCAATAATTCGCCTCAGCGATGTCAGATTTGAGTCCCAATTTTCCGGGAAATGGCAAAGCCTGCATGAGCGATATTTTTTTCCCGGTCATTGGCTCCTGATCAAATACAAAACTGTTCGTTGGCAGATTTGCCACTGCAAAACCGAGTTTGGGATCAGGCAAAACGCCAGCCGGATCGACTGAGGCGCGGATAGATGAAGCTCTTTTCAATGCCGCCTGATAATCCGGATTATTTTCAATTGCTTTGGCGATTAAATAGGTCAGTCCCGTGGAGTCAGGCTCTGCTGCAAGCGCTGAATTGAGAGAGTTGAACGTGCTCAACACAAAAAAAATGAGCAAAATAACAGTAGATCGCATAATATCTCCTTAATTCTATTAATTAATTTTTGTTGTTAATCGACGTAAACTGTACCACAGCCCCAACAAACTTGTCCACCAGATGAAGGCAAATGGCTTCAAATAACGATGAATCATTTTTTGGTTACAATTATCAGTCATACCAATCGTTTCCATTTCGCACTGTGCATCAGAGCAAACTATTTGATGCAGCAAACACGTCCTCCCCGATGATAATTTCATCGGAAAACTCAAGACAAACACAAACAAGCTAAAAATGAAAATTGCAATGATATATGGTTCAACTTTTCTTTTCTTTTTCATCTCTTCTCTGTTATAGTGACCAACAAAGTGATAAGCAATTTCCTTTGCTAATGACAAAAGATGTGCCCGAAAAAATTTTGCCGCGGCAAACAATCGTTCATTATCTGATTTTTCAATAGGTTAAAAATTTTTATTGTTGGGGAAACAGGGGCTTTTGTTAGCATAAAAAGTGTTGAAAATTATATATTCTGTAGAATATTCTACAATTAGAAAGGGGAGGGAATTATAATTTATAAGTTAAAACTTCAACTCCAGATTTATTTTTCACTTTTTTCATGAAAATTATTTCATTGCATTTTATAAAAAAATTTCATATTATCAGTTCACTTTTTTTACAAATAAACAGGAGAAACTAAATGATTGGCGAGATCGCCGGACTTTTGACAGCAGTGGCGTGGTCATTTACTTCGATCTTTTTTACACTTGCCGCAAAACGCGCAGGCGCAGTTTCGGTAAACCTGTTGCGATTGCTGTTTGCTGTGGTTTTTTTGATGATCATTCACATTTTTCTTTTTGGCTCCCCTGTTCCGGTGAACGCTGGTGCTAACCGCTGGTTTTGGCTTGGTATTTCCGGATTTATCGGTCTCGTATTAGGCGATACGCTTTTGCTATTCGCTTTCGTCTCAATTGGCACGCGATTATCCATGCTGCTTCTCTCCCTCGTTCCCATCATTTCTACTTTTATGGCGTGGATTTTTCTAAACGAGAATTTGCGTTTCATTGAAATAATTGGCATCGTTGTGACTGTGTTCGGAATTGGCTGGGTTGTAACAGAAAAAAATAACCCCGATAAAAAAATCGAAACAAAAAAATTGCTTTGGGGAATTTCACTTGGCGTTAGCAGCGCGTTTGGCCAGGCTCTTGCACTCATTACCGCCAAAAAAGGTATGGCAGGAAATTTCCCTGCGCTTTCTGCCACACTGATGCGCATCTTGGTCGCCATGATTGTCTTTTGGGGCTATTCAATTATTCGGGGCCAAGCGCGCACCACTTTGGCCTTGCTCAGGCAAAAAAACATTTTTCGCCCGATTTTGGGAGGTTCTCTTTTCGGCCCGGTCATCGGTATCTGGCTGTCCCTCATCGCCATCAAATATGCGAATGTGGGCATCGCATCAACGCTGATGGCATTGCCACCGATTCTATTAATCCCGCTCACACATTCTTTTTTCAAAGAAAAAATAACTATTCGTTCTGTCGTCGGTACATTTCTCGCTATGGCTGGTGTAGCGGTAATTTTTCTGACCTGAAATCAATAGTGCATAAAACCAGAACAATGGATTTCTGCAAACGTACTTCGCGATGGATAAAAAAATCGGTCTTTGCAAAGCAGCTCTTTTGTCGGATATTCAACGAACTGTATAATATTCAACATTTTTCCACACTTTTTGCCAAAACAGCATCTGCTTCATTCTACTATAACCAATTATTTAACAGTCTCTTATCCAGCCATAGCTTCTGCGGCATAGTGTTTGATTAAATAGACAAAAAAAATCACTCGGTTTTTTAAAAAGTGTAAATTGGTTAGCAGAAATCGAGCTATTTTTTTCGTATCTTTTTTCGACACATTTAATTATGAACAAGTCCACAAACACAAGGAGTGAACCATGAAAAAACAAGTCATTTTTATTATTTCTCTGATGATGGTTTTGTCTGCAGTAACTTTGATTTTCGCCGTATCTGATGATCAGATAAAAAAATCAGATCCCATTGAGGCAAATGTCTGGACAACAGCAGACGGTGCGAAGCACTTCACCTGCCCTGTGATGAAGAACGAAGGTGTTGTTGATAAAGACACCAAATTTTCTATTGTAGATGGCAAAAAATACTACTTTTGCTGTGCCGGATGTCAGCCAAAATTTGAAGCTGATCCGAAAAAATACACTGACACATTTGCCATACCAGGAAATGTAGTCGAAGTTGATGCCAAAAAAGGGGAAGTTTTTAAGTGTCCTGTGTCCGGCGAAGAAGTCGCTTTGACAGACAAAACTGTTTTTTCTGAAGTT
>NATN01000119.1 GCA_002085355.1 Candidatus Zhuqueibacterota bacterium 4484_87
TGGCGGATCGCTCTTTGCTGTTCAACCTCGAGCATCCTGACGAATCCGATTCCCTGCGAAATTTCGGCGTTGATGATGGCGAGGGATTTGTTCAGGGAGAAAATCGCTGGCGTTTTATTGGCGCGTATCTTGTTTACGGTCAATGGAAGAAGTTGGTGCTCAACGGGATTCGCTATCTCTCCGCTGCCTATGTGCTCACCGGAGATACCCGTTACGCGCATCAAGCCGGCATTTTGCTCGACCGGGTGGCGGATCTGTATCCGGATTTCGAATATGGCACCCAGGGCATGGTGTATGAGTTTCAGGATTTGGTGAGAGCAAATGGTTATGTCACCCTCTGGCACGATGCCTGTGAAGAGACGCGGGAGTTAGCACTGGCTTACGACATGATTTTTGATGCCATTCGCCAGGATACGGAATTGGTCAATTTTTTGAAAAAGCAGGCGAAAAAATACAAATTAGCCAATTCAAAAAATAGCTTTCTCGATATTCAACGAAATATTGAGAGTAATATTTTGCTTCACCCCATAAAAAATCGGCCGCGAATTGAAAGCAATTTCCCCAAAACAGACATGGCAAACGCCATTTTTTATTCGATTTTGGACTGGGAAAAGAATAAGCCCCGGGTTATGAAAATAATTGATAAATTCATCACCAAGGGCACTAAATTTGACGGCTTGAGCGGAGAGAAAGGGCTGGAAGGTTACAGCGCTTTGTTCGTGCAAGCCATGGCGAAATTTTTTACGCTTTATCAGCACATCGACGCGCAATTTCTGCCGCAAATGATAGAGCGCTACCCGGAATTAAGGAAAACATTTCGTTTCCATCTCGATACCTGGGTGAACGGAAGCTATTATCCCAAAGTTGGTGACGGCGGTGTAGTCGGGAAAAAAACTGATCAGTTTGTCGGCGTTCGTTTTAAAAAACAAATAATTTCGGAGATTCGCTTTTCGGATTATTCGTTCTGTTCCATGTATTCTTTTTTCTGGTCGCTTTTTCAAACGACCGGAGATACGGATTTCGTCAAAATTTTGTTCAAAGCGAACGGTGAAAAAGTTGATGGCTTGCCTTTCGATCTGCTGGAGGATGAACCGGAAACAATTCAACAGCAGATCAGCGAAATCATCAAAAAGTCAGGCTCAAAAATCGAAACCGGGACTTTCAACAAGACCGGCTGGTGTCTGGCTTTTCTCACTTCCGGGAAGGGAGAAAATAAGCGAACCGTCTGGCTTAATTACGGCAATGGCGGCAATCACTGTCACGCGGATGGGATGAATATCGGACTTTTCGCCTTTGGACTGGATTTGCTGCCCGGATTTGGCTATCCGCCGGTGCAATTTGGCGGCTGGCATTCGGATAGAGCCATCTGGTATCGGAAGACAGCATCGCACAACACCATTGTTGCTGATTCTGAAGATCAAATACCGCATATTGGCGAGGATATTCCCGAAGACAGAAAATTGGGACTGAATCCGGCGAAAAAATTGCGGCAGGGAAAGACAACTCTCTGGGGTGACGGGAAAATTGTAAAAGTAATTCGAGCCAAAGGCGACACCCTGTATCAGGGAAAAACCATGAAACAATATGAGCGCACTGTGGCGTTGATCGACTTGTCCGAGGAACAATTTTACGTGGTCGATATTTTTCGTGTGGTTGGCGGTAAGGAACATGTAAAATATTTTCACGGCTATTTCGGCGAAATCGCCACCGAAGGATTAAATTTGCAGCCGATAAAGCTAAATCTGGGCGAGCGCGTGTTGATTGAGGATATTGCTGGCGATTCTCATCCCGCGCCGGGATGGAAAGCAATCTGGAAAATTGACAATTATTACGGATACCTCCCTGACGGAAAGAATGTTTATCTGCAATACACGGATTTCACTCCCGATGTCACGGCAGCAAAGGGGAAAGCCTGGGTTGCTTTTGGTTTCGATAACAGCAAAGAGGCGTTTTTGCCGAGTCTGGTAATCAAACGCACTGGTGAAAATGAATTGAGTTCTACATTTGTGGGAATTCTGGAAGCTTTTGAAAAATCGTCTGCTATCAGAAAAATCCGCCGGTTGAAGATTACGGATGGGAATGGTGATGTTTACAATCAAATGAATGTGGCTCTGGAGATTGAATTGATTGATGGGAAAAAACAGTTGATTGTGGCGATGGATGCGGAAAATGTTAATTGCGCAGCGCCGAGTTTTCAGGAAACGCGGCATGCGGTTGTGCCGGACTGGGGATTGGAAACAGATGCCGAGTTTGCTCTTTTTACAAGAAATAAATCCGGTGAAATTGAATATTTTTCTCTGGCAAATGGGAGCCGTGCAAGCGTAGCTAATTTGAAATTTCATCTGCCAGATGAAGAAGATTTTATGGAAGCAAAAGTCAGCGGGAAAAAAGTGGAAAGGATTTTTGGGAGAGAGTAGACAAGGAAATTCGATTTAAAGCATTAAGAGTAAATATTAGCACGCGGATGAACGCTGATCTGATGGATTTTCGCGGATTAAATTTACTTAAAATCCGTGTAAATCTGTTAAATCCGCGTCTATCTGTGTCCCAGCAATTGAAATATTTCAGAAGGAGAGTGAAAGTGAGTGAAACAAAAGTAGCCCTTGTCACCGGCGCCAGTCGCGGCATCGGTCGGGGAATTGTGTTGGAATTGGCGCAGAATGGATTTGACATCATCGGTGTTGGCAGAAGTTTTGATCCGAACAATACAGAGAAGGGTCTGTTCGAGGTCAAGTTGCGCGTTGAGGAGTTGGGGCGGAAGTTTCAGCCTGTGCAGGGAGATATTTTTTCGCTCGATGATCATGAAAAAATCCTGCGCGAAAGTCTGGATGCATTCGGCAAAATTGATTTGCTGGTGAATAATGCCGGCGTGGCCCCGGAAAAACGGCTGGATATTCTGGAAACAACAGCGGAAAGCTACGATCGCGTGATGGGGATAAATGCCAGAGGCCCGTTTTTTTTGACGCAGAAAATCGCCAATCAAATGGTCGCGCAGGTTAAAAAAGGAGTTTCCGAATCGCCGAAAATTATTTTCATCACTTCTATTTCGGCGAACACTTCTTCGCCCAATCGCGCTGAATATTGCATCTCCAAAGCTGCGCTGAGCATGATCGCCACGCTTTTTGCGGATAGATTGACGGAATTTGGCATTAACGTCTTTGAGCTGAGACCCGGAATTATTTTGACGGACATGACTTCTGTGGTGAAAGAAAAATACGATAAGCTCATTGCTGAAGGTTTGATTCCGCAAAAAAGATGGGGAACGCCGGAAGATATCGGTAAGGCGGTTGTTGCGCTGGCAAAAGGGTATTTCGATTTTTCCACGGGAATGTGCGTGGAAATTAGTGGAGGGATGAATATCAGGCATTTATAAAGCAGAAAAGAAGAAACTACGAAGCACACGAAAGACACGAAGATAAAGTTAGTCCCCAAAATCAAGTTTTTAAAAAATATTTAGATAAAAAATCTTCGTGAACTTCGCGTCCTTCGTGGTAAATAAAATCCAAAAAACGAGGTTTGCGAAAATGAAAAAATCCGAACTGCTATTTGAAAAGTTAAAAAAAAATCGATTGATTGGCTTGTTGTCTCCGAAAACTGTTGAGCAATGCATTGTCGCTTACGAAAATTTAAATCCGCTGGGCGTGGTGTTGGAAATCGCTTTTCGCACCGAAGCTGCCGCCGAAGGCATCCGGGCATTGTTGAAAAAACATCCCGATGCGCTTATTTTAGCGGGCACAGTGATGATGAAAAAACAGGCGGAAATGGCAATTGAAACCGGAGTGGCGGGAATTGTCTCGGCGGATTACATTCCAGAAGTTGTCGAAATTGCAGTAAAAAAGGATGTGATGTGCATTCCCGGCGGAATTAATGACTGCGGCAAACAACTGGTTCAAAAGGCGCAGGTTCTGGGGGGCGATTTGACGGAATTGAAGGAAAAATATCCCTATCAATGGATGTATAAATTATTCCCGGCGGCAACAGTCACTGGTTCAAACATGGGACTGGCAAAAGCCTGGAAAGGACCTTTCAAAGGATTGAATGTCGTTTATACCGGAGGCATTTCTCTGAATAATCTCGCTGAAGCCGTAAAAATGGATCCCGACGGAATCTTCTGCGGTTCCGCGGTCACAAAAGCCATTGACGAACCGGAGGAAATGATTGCGGAAGCAAAAAAGTGGCTGGAAATTATTCATGCTTAAGCAATAGTCACTGAAGCTGTATGGCGGGTTCCATTTCATCCCAAAAATGGAACCCTTCGATCTATGTAGCCTGGAGCTCTTTTTTGTGGAAACCCTGATCACGAACCGCCTTTTCAATGAGTTTCCCGAGATTTCCTTTCAGTTCCACCAGCACCAACTCTTCCTGATCCAGGGAAATGATGTACATGGCACCCAGTCGGCGGTGGCGCATCTTTACAAATATCCACACGTTTTCATCTTTCGCTTTGACTTTGACAATGGGAAGGTAGCCTCGTTGTTTGAGCCGGCGTTCAATTTTTGTCGGGATTGGCGGTAAATTTTCCCTGTGGTTCTCTATTTGATAGACACCGATCTGGAGACTATGAATTTCCCGAAGCATATCGCGGGTGTCCTGGTTCATGTTTGAAAAAGATGTGACAAATTTGCCAAGAGAAAGTAGTCCCGCGCCGATTTGAAATTGTACTTCGGTATTTAAATCCAAGCTATTGAGCGAATCGAAAATTTCATCCCTGGTGAGACGAAAGTCGCGATCCACCATGACGCAGCCGGAAAAAAGCAAAACTGCGGCAAGCGAAAGAACACCAACTTTAAGTTTCAAATTTTTCCTCATAAAAATCTCCGCCTTATTTTTCCGGTTCAATTTCTTCCAATCCCTCGATCTTGAATTTCTTGCCCACTTTTGCAACCTGATCCATGTCAATGTTGCCCACAATGTTCACAAAAACCGCTTCGTTATCATCGTCAATCGCCATCACCACGAGTCCTGCGATGCGATTGTTGTCGTCAATTTTGAGAAAAATGTTAGCGCGGTCTTTTTTGTCTTTAACGCGGACAATTTTTTCCCATTTTTGTTTGTGCAACATATTTTCGATGCGATTAATTTCAGTCACAATTTTGGCGGTTTCTGTGGGATGTAGTTTGAATGTATTTACGCGGATCAGCAATAAATTTTCCAGCATCTTTGCCAATGCCTGATCTTTGCTCTCTGTGACAGCAGCCACGATTTTCAAAATCGGTGACTGCAGAAATACTTCGACAGTTTCTTCTGCATCTCTGGGGATTTGAATTTTGCTGAAATCCACATAACCGGGATGTTTTTTGTATTGATTCTCATCAGCCGCAAAACAGGGAATCTGGGTTACGATGAAAATAATCACCAAAAAAGCTGTTAATCGTTTCAACATGACTACCTCCGATTTAGTTTTTTTGTTATGTTTAACTTACTTTATAAACGGAAATGCTATCGAATTTGTTACAAAAGATCGAGAAAAAAATGATTTGTGTTGAATTATTGATTTAAAATTATTATCTTTTTTTGATGGGAATGAAGAGAACGAAAATTTAGTTGCCGCTGACAAACGAAACCTTTGGGCATGAAAGATCAAAAGCTTTTCGCAACATGATTGTTTAAATAATGACAGGAAAAGCATGACTTTGATTATTATTTTATCAGTGATTTTATTGTTATTGGGACTCTGGGAAAAGAATCAACTGCGCAATGCACAAACTAATGATATTCTGCGCGTTCAGGTCAATGGCATTCGTGGTAAATCCACATTGGTGCGAATGGTCACAGATTTGCTGACAGCCGACGGAAAAAAAGTATGCGCTCGCGTTAGTGGGGAAGCGCCACAAATTTTTGATGAAGAAAATGGTTGGAGAATTTTTCCCAGAAAAGGAGCTGCGCGCATTAAAGAAATCAGCCGTTTTTTGCTGAATGCCGCCGCTCGGAAACCGGATGTCGTCATTTGTGAAAACATGGCGCTGCAACCGGAATATCAGCGGAGTTTTTCCGAAATATTCTGTCCTCAAATTTCCGCTTACACAAATTTACGCATCGATCATCAGGAAGTCATGGGAAGGAACAAACCTCAAATCGCTGAAACCCTATTTTTTTCGCTGCCGGAAGCTGGAACTGTAATTTTCCCGAAGGATGAAAATTTTCAAAAAGAATTTGAAAGACGGGCGAAAATCACTTTAAATTCCAATATTTTACCTGAACCTGGAAGCGGAGGAGACAACCCTTTTCAATTCCATTTTCAATTGCTCGGTGAACTCAGAACTCAATTGGGAATCGATCAGCAGACAATAGAGAAAACAAAAGAACGCTGGGAAGAAAAATTAGCGACGAACAATTTCATTCGGCATTTTTCAATTGGCGGGAAAAAGATTCATTTCATCAATTTGTTCACTTGCAATGATGTGGAATCCACAAAGCAATTGTTGGATTACGCCATGATGGATACCAAAACTCACAAAAAAATAGCTGTCATTCTCGCCTGCCGCTCTGACAGACCTTTGCGCACGCTCTCTTTTCTCGATTGGCTCGTCGGTGAGAACTTCTGGCAAAAGCTGGTGATTTATGGAAGCGTTCCATTTTTTGCTGTGAGAAAAAAATTGAAGCAAGTGGCTCCGTCGCAACAGGTCGTCTTTGCTCGGGGAAAGAATATGGACAAAATTTTGCTTGAGCTGGCTGCGGAAAATGGAATTATGATTGGCATGGGGAATTACCTCAAAAGCGGTGAGCGGTTAATTCAAATGTTTCAGGAAATGGATAATGGAAACTGAAGCGATTTTTTTAGGAATTTTGCTGGGACTCATTTACTACGAATTTGTCGGACTCACGCCGGGCGGGATCATCGTTCCCGGCTATCTCGCCATCTACGTGCGCCAACCACTGGCGATTGTAGCGACATTTTTTGCGGCAATTGTCACTCTGTATTTAGTTCGCTTGTTGAGCAATGCAGTCGTTCTTTACGGCAGACGCGCGTTTGTGTCTGCTGTGCTGATCGGATTCTTTATGAAAATTTCTCTGGAAAAAATAATGTTTCTGACCGGAGATTTCAGTTCCGGTCTGGTAATCATCGGCTACATCGTCCCAGGCTTGCTGGCGCACGAAATGCGAAAACAGGGCATAGCTGAGACTATCCTTTCCGCTGTTTTTGTCAGTGCGGTAGTTGCTGTCATTCTCGAACTCCAGGATTTAGTGAATTTGTGAAAAAAATAGAACGCGGATGCACGCGGATGAAACCGATTTGCGCGGATTTTTTCTGATAAATATTGTGAAAAGAATGAGGCGAAGAAACTACAATCAAAACTGCATAAATCGGTGCAAATCTGTGTAAATCCGTGGCTAAATTTTTAATACTAAAAACAGAACGATTGTTTATGACATTCAAATCCCCGGAAATTAGTATGCGCCGACTCTGGGCAGCAGCTATTCTGGCAATATTTGCCCTGTTCATTTTGATTTTTTCTGCAAAACAAAAACCAACCCCGTTTTTTGATCAACAAATTCGCGCAGCAGAATTGATGACAAAGTGCATTGATGCATTGCGGCAGGCAGAATTTGATTCCGCTGCTTTGATTTTCGATCCCAACCGTACAAATCTCGTCGGCAGGGAATATTCTCCGATTACGACCACTCTGGGCGATTTGATCGCGAAAAGGACGGCGACCAATCCGGATTTTGCGGCTTTGCTCGTGAGATGGTTTCACGAATTGAATCTTTCTCCGGGCGATGTGATTGCTGTCGGTAGTTCCGGTTCCTTTCCTTCGCTGACTCTCGCGACGCTGT
>NATN01000010.1 GCA_002085355.1 Candidatus Zhuqueibacterota bacterium 4484_87
GTTCCGGGGGATCAATTATCGGTACTTATAGCGACGAGGATATGCTCAATCGATTGGTAAGAGAATTGAAAAAAGTCAAAGCGCAAGTGATTACGCCTGAAATTATTTGAAAAATAATTCTGAATTTTTAAAGGTCTTAAATCAACTGAATGTCCCCTGAAATTTACGAATATTTTTCATATTATTAAAATAATCGAAATAACCACCATGATTTTTAGAGGACACTCAGTTTTTAAAAATTTCAAATCAGACCTTGACATTAATCTGATAAATAACTATTTTATGAAACAATAAAGAGAAAAATTTTGCGACAACTTCTGTGGAAGGGAAAATTATGTCAGATTTGAGTCAGATACCTGTGTGTGATATGCATTGCGATACAGCGTTCGAGATTTTGGCCGGGAAATCTTTAAAATCTGAAGATTGTCAGGTGAATTTACCTGCGATGAAAGAAGCGAATGTGAAGATACAGGTGTTTGCCTGCTATGTTTCGCCGGTGACTTCCAAAGGCTCACGGTTCCCCATTGTGATGGACATGATTTCAGCATTCCGGAAAGAAGTTGAAAAATATGCAGACGAAATAGCCCTGTGCACGAACAGCGCGGAAATTGATGCGGCGACGAGCGCCGGGAAAATTGCTGCAATTCTCGCCGTGGAAAACGGCATGGCGATGGAAAACAATATTTATAATTTGCAGACAATTTACGAAGCTGGCGTGCGGCTGATGACGATTGTGCACTCTGTTTCCAGCGATTGGGCGATTTCTTCCAACGACGAAAATCCTGCTTTTGATGGTCTGACCGATGATGGCGTTAAAATGATTGAACAGATGAATCGATTGGGGATGATAATTGATGTGTCACATGCGCACGAAAAAACTGTTGCGCGCGTGCTTGAAAGCAGCGAGCAGCCCATTGTGGCATCTCATTCGTGCGCTGCATCGATTTGTCCTGTACCGCGAAATTTGACAGATGAGCAAATTACAGAAATTGCATCTCGAGGCGGCATGGTGGGCGTGAATTTTTTTCCTGGGTTTTTGGACTATGATTATTATCAAACGCTGTTAACCGAATGCGGCGATCTTTTTGATAAATTGGATGAAATGGAGCGTCAGGCGCATGGCGATCCGAAGAAAGTGTCAGATGCGTTTCAGGAGTATCGTGATGAATTCAGACAGAAAATGGCAGGGAAAAAGGTATCGTTGGATACTGTGATTGATCATGTGGAACATATTCGCGCTCTTGCCGGTGATGATGCTGTCGGTTTTGGATCCGATTTTGACGGTGTGCCGGCTTTGCCCGACGGAATAAATTCTGTCGCTGATTTTAAAAAGCTGCAAGAGCGTATGATTCAGCGCGGTATCACCGGCGAAGCGCTGGAAAAAATTTCGTATAAAAATTTCCTGCGCGTTTTTCAGGATGTTGTTGGTTAGTTTGTAAAAATGACGGAATCCGCTTTCCCCCCAATAAAAATCGGCGCGGGATACAAACTCACGAGTTGAAATAGCGAGTTAGTTTTGCCCTGCGCGTTCCCCAACTTTTTTCACAAACCCGCTCGAGGAGGCGAGTTTATGATCAGATTAAAAATTGTCATCTCAGTTTTATTCGTTTTATTGTTTTTTTCCTGTATAAAAACAACAACCTCCCAGAAAACAGGACTTCAACTTAACTTAACCGAGCGCCGGCTGAACCGACTGGAGGAAATCCGGCGCACGATGGTGAAAGTGGTTTGCTCGGCGTACTATGAAAATTATTATTACATAAATCCGAGCCCGAGAGCTAAAAACGCGACGTTGGAAGACCTGCTTTATAAAAAACAACTCACAACAAATTCCGTTTCCGGCAGCGCGCTGATTTTAAACCGTAATCCGAGCAATATTTTGCTGCTCAGCGCCTATCACATTTTCGATTTTGCAGACACTATTCGTGTTTTTTACAAAGATGCCGAAGGCAATATCACCAATGATTTACAATCAATCGCCATTAAATATGATCAGCGTATTTTTATCACGCATCATGACGGTACGCGAAGTCTGGGCCATCTGATTGGCTATGAAGAACGCTATGATCTTGCATTGCTGGAGAGCAAAGCGGCGGAAAATCAATTGCTGGAAAATTCATTTATCGCGCCTTTTGCCAAAGATGATGATTTGAAATTTGGCAAAGAAGCTTATCTCATTGGCTATCCCAAAGGATTTTTATTCATTTCCCGGGGGCTCATCAGCCCGGCTCCTTATGCTAACAAATTTATGATTTCTGCGGCGTTCAATCGCGGTTTTTCCGGCGGTATTGTAATGTCTTTTGATGAAGGAAAAGACTCTTATATTTATTTAGGCATGGCGAATTCGATGGCTTATGATTCGCAACTGGTTTTGGCTCCGGATGAAACCTTGCCGCGTCTGGATAATTTCAGGAATTTTCCTTATTCTGACAATGCATACGTTAGAGAACTCAAATTGGTAAATTATGGTTTGACTTTTGCAGTCAAGGCGAAAATCATCGCCGATTTTTTGGAAAAAGAAAGAGAAAGACTACGTCGTCTCGGTTTTGTTTTACAGAATAAATTGTAGCGCAAGGTTTGTCTCAAAATGCTACGGAATGTTATCGGAGAGACATTTTTACCCTGATCAGAAATCGTAATTTCTTGAAAATAACGTTGTTATTTTTTGCCTGATTTTTGCTACACTTTCGTTCAACTTGTGACTGGCGAAATGATACTTTTTTGAAGGAAGACCAGCAATAGAGAACGAAAACAGAGGAAAATTTAGTAAAGGACGGAATTTTTATGAAAGCATTAATTACCAGCGGCGGAAAAGGGACCCGACTCAGACCACTCACGCACACTCAGAACAAGCATTTGATCCCAATTGCCAATAAACCGATTTTGCATTATGCCATTGAAACCGTTGCCGCAGCGGGAATAAAGGAAATCGGCATTATTACCAATGCGGATAGCGATGAGGTACCGCGCGCTATCGGCGATGGGAGTCAATGGGGAGTAAAAATCACTTACATCCCGCAAGAATCGCCTCTCGGGCTGGCGCATGTAATAAAAATCGCGGAAGATTTCATCGGAAAAGATCCGTTTATCTTTTACCTTGGTGACAACATGGTCGTTGGCGGCGTCAAGCGATTTGTCGATGCTTTTGAGAGCGATCAGGTGAATTGCTATTTAACTCTGGCTAAGGTCAAAGATCCGGAACGGTTTGGCGTGCCGGAGATTGTGGACAGTCGCATTGTTTCGGTAGAAGAAAAACCCAAGCATCCGAAAAGTCATTTTGCTGTTGCAGGGATTTATATTTACGATTATCATGTTTTTGAAGCAGTCAACAACATCGAACCCAGCGCCCGGGGGGAACTGGAGATTTCGGATGCACATCAGTATTTGATTGATCACGGCTATCAAATTGGGTTTTCGGAAATTACTGGCTGGTGGAAAGACACCGGGAAACCCATTGACTTGCTGGAAGCGAACAGGCTGGTGCTGGAGCACACAGACCCGAAAATTGAGGGAAGCATTAACGGGAAATCGTCTTTGGCAGGAAATGTCTCTGTGGGAAAAGGATCAAAAATAATCAACAGCAACATTCGCGGCCCCGTTGTGATCGGAGAAAATACCGTCGTCGAAAACAGTTACATTGGTCCCTTTACTTCTATTCAAAATGACTGCTACGTCCGCAGCAGCGAAATTGAATATTCTATCATTTTAAACAAGTGCAAAGTGCTGGATATCGGCATTCGCATCGAGAGCAGTTTGTTGGGGACGGATGTGGAAATTGTGAAATCCGAAGACAAACCATCCACGCATCGATTTTTCATTGGAGACCAGAGTCGAATTGAATTAGTGTGATATAAAAAACATGAAAAAAGTTCTTTTTATCTGCTATTACTTTCCTCCGATGGGCATGGGCGGAACCCAGCGCGCAGCAAAGTTCGTTAAGTATTTGCCTGATTTCGGCTGGGAACCCATTGTCCTGACAGTCAAAGATGTGCACTATTATGCCACGGATGCAACTTTACTGGATGACATTCGTGGTAGAAAAATTATCCGTACCGAGTCGCTGGATCCGTTGCGGTTATGGGCGAAATTCAAAAAAAGTGCAAATGTCTCTGGCGAGACTACTTCGCGATCACAAAAGATTTCTCTGCAAAAAATTTTACTCTTTATCAATCGCATTGTTTCCGGCTGGTTGTTTATCCCCGATGCAAGGCTCTTGTGGCTCCCCTTTGTGCTGTGGCACGGAGTAAAAATAATCAAAAAAGAACAAATAGAGGTGATATTCACAACTTCACCGCCTCATTCTGTTCATCTTGCCGGTATCTTGCTGAAATGGCTCACTGGCGCTAAATTAATCGCTGATTTTCGCGACGATTGGACCGGTGGCGAGAGTCAACTCACTCCAACTATTCTGCATCGTTTTATCAATCGGTTACAGGAAAAAGCTGTGCTCAAAACTGCGGATCGCGTGATTGGGATGTGCGACCAATTATCCCGCTCACTGAAAAGAAAAAGCGGCGAACATTTTTCAGATGAAAAATTTCTCACAATTACCAATGGCTTTGACGGTGATGACTTTTCAGGGTTGCTTGATGCGCCACTGTATGAGAAATTTACTATAACCCATTGCGGTTCTGTCAGTCGCGTGAGCGATCCGGAACCTTTTTTGCGTGCAATCAGACAAATTTTTGATGAACAACCTGAATTAAAAAATAAGATAAAAATTCAATTTTTTGGCAGCGATATTTTTGGGAAATTAGGTCAGCTTTTAAAAATGTTAGAACTGCAAGAAGCCATTGAGCCGTTACAATATTTGCCTCACCGCAAAGCCATCGAACAGATGATGAGATCACACGTTTTGCTGCTCACGATTATCAAGCGCACCGATGAAGAAGTGATCACCAGCAAAGTGTTCGAATATTTAGCAACTGGGAAACCAATTTTATTGGTGACAAGCGGTGGCGCTGTGGCGGATTTAATTCGGCGCACTCACCGCGGTATCATTACCAATCCCAATGATCCAACTGAAATAAAAAGAGCGATTCTCTCTTTTTATGAACAATTTGAAAAGAAGAAAATGAAATTTGCTTTGCCGCTTGCCATGCATGAATTTGACAGAAAATTTCTTGCGGAAAAATTGGCGCAATTATTTTTTTCGCTTCAGAAAAGTTAAAGTATTTTGAAGCAGACTCCATCTCCGGCAAATGCCTACCTTGAAATACTGCCAAAATTATCGACTTTTTCTTGACTTTCAGATTTGATATTTGTATAATATAAACCACAATTACCTCAACTCAAAACGATAAAATTAAGGTAAAATTCGATGTCTCTTTTTCGGCAATGCGTGTTCTTTTTGTTTGTAATTTTTCTGCCCTTTTTGTCATCCGCACAAGACTACCTGTGGCCCACTAATGCCAGCCATTATTTAACCTCTTCGTTCGCAGAATATCGTCCCGGCCATTTTCATGCCGGAATTGATATTAAAACATGGGGCAGGGAAGGCTACAAAGTTTATGCTGTTCGGGATGGTTATATTTGGCAGATACGAGTTTCTCCTTTCGGCTATGGAAAAGTCATTTATCAGAAATTGGATACCGGCGAGATTGCACTGTATGCCCATCTCAGTGGATTCATGGATGATTTGCAGCGCGTTGTGAAGAGCGAACAGAAACGACGCGGCAGATATCGAATTTCCAAATATTTTGACGCCCGCCAATTTCCGGTCAAAAAAGGAGACGTCATCGGATACACAGGATCAACCGGAATCGGATATCCACATTTGCATTTTGAACTTCGTGATAAACAAAACCGTCCCATCAATCCTTTTCTGCGCGGCTATCGCGTCAAAGACAGGGTTAAACCGCGTGTGTCTGCACTTGCAATTATTCCAATGGAGGCGAGCTCCAGAGTGAACGGCGACGTTGTCCCGCTCATTTTACCAATGGAAAAACAAATGAGCGGAGATATCCAACTGGAAACGACTATTGTTGTCTCCGGGAAAATCGGATTTGCTGTTCAGTGCTGGGATCAGGCGAACGATGTTTCCAATAAATTTTCCGTTCACCGCCTTCGCCTTTTCATTGATGATGATTTGAAATTTAGCGTGCACTACGATCGATTCTCTTACGCTGAAACCCATTTTATTGATTTTGACAGGAATTATCGCTTGCGGAAGCGGGGGATCGGACTGTTTCAAAATTTATTCAAAAGCAAACATAATATGCTGCATTTTTATCAACCGTCTGCTGCTAATGCCGGCATTTTGTTAGCCAAACCCGATGGGGCAGACTCGCTAAAATCAAAGAACGTATTGAATGCAGGCAGACATTCTTTCCGAATCGAATCTCTGGATTTCTGGGGGAATGAAACCGTCATTCACGGTAGTTTCATTGTCGAGCACAAAAAAAGACTTGTTGCTCATTTTATTTTAGCGCAGGATACTTTGAAAGTAAAGGAATTGCAGGACCAGTTCGGAACGCCGGTGTTGCATCCGGAGGTGTTGATATTGAAAAAATCAGGCACCGACTGGCAAGGGAAATTTGCTTTTCCCAAAGTGCTGACAGCTTCTGATCCGACAGAGAGATTTGATCCTTTCATCGTTTTTCCGGTCGCGAAAAAAACATTGGTGAAAATTTCTGCCGTGGATTCATTGGGCGTTTCAAGCTATCCGCTGTATTTTGTCCCCGGCTGGCAGTTTTCTCTTTCTCCATCTCAGACAAGCGTGCGGATTGAGAAAGATTTTTATGATGATTACGTCCGCTTCGAAATTTTGGCGACGAACGGCGTTGTCCATACACCCCAGATGATCGTTTACCGGCGTGAGGGGGGACGCAAACGAATCCCATTGGTGCAAAAAGACTTGAATGATTTTTTCGGTGTGTATCAGCTAAATCCGGACATCGACGGCGAGCTAATTGTTGATTTCAGCGGTTACGATGAAAATATGGCGCCGGTGGCTTTACGGGATAAATTTTCTGTTCATCCTATTGTGCCTGAGGTAGGCGGAAAGTTGATGAGCGATGACAGAAAATGCGAGATTATTTTTGAAAAAAATAAAGTTTATGATCCGTTGTACTTGCGAATGAACTGCCAGGATTCAGTCGCCGGATTTGGCGAACCGCTATTGAGCAAAATATACGAATTTTATCCGAATGATGTGCTGCTCAAAGGCGCTGCAACGTTGACACTTTCTTATCCTGCGGATGATTCTCTGCCGGATAAACTGGCGATTTATGGTATTTACGGGAAATCTGCAGGGTTTGTCGGCAATAAAATTGATACGGCAAAGAAAATAATTTCCGCGAGAGTCGGCAGTTTGGGAGCGTTCGCTTTGTTACGTGACACAGAGCCGCCGGAAATTTATGTGTTTTACCCGAAGCAATCAGCCGCGAAGCGAATTTACACGTTCAGGGCAAAGATAACGGATAAACTGGCTGGTATTGAGAACGAGCGGGCAATTCGCATGTTCATCGACGGAACTCGCGTAATCGCTGAATACGATCCTGAACAGAAAACTATCACTTACCGGAATGATGTACCTTTGCTGCCTGGTAAACATTTTGTAAAAGTTACTGCTGTGGATCGCAGCGGAAATAGAGCAGGGAGAAGAAGAAGTTTTATTGTCCAATAAAAGAGAATCGATTGAGTCCCGTTGCAGTTTTTTGTTGCAAATAGCGATTTTGAGCCCACTGTTGCGATTTGATTTAAGGAAAGGGGGGAAAACCCATTAGTTTGTGCAAACATGTTAAAAAAAATTCATCAAATTGAGAAAAATTCTTGACATTTTCATTTTTTTAATTTATACTACATAGAGTATCACTCGAAACAGATGTGATTATTTCATGGGGCCATGTAAAATCATTTCTGTTATAAAAATAAAAAGCCATAAACGACAGGGGCCAGATGTCGTTCATGGCTATCACGTCAATTAGCAAAAAGAAATTGCTCAGGGCATTTTTTTGCCTGGAGAGCTATTTCTATTTTTTGCTGGTATTTGTTACGTTGGATATTCAAAAAAGTTTCAAAAAATGTCACTCTAACTAACTCAGGGAGGATGAGAAATTGCGGTACCCAAAATTTTTTCTCGGTTTGGCTATCACGCTGATGGCAATAGCCATGCTCAGTGTTTCTGTGGCTTTTGGCGGAATAACCGGAAAGGTCGCCGGCGTTGTAAGAGACGCTGAAACAGGCGATCCGCTTCCGGGCGCCAACATCATGCTGGAGAAAACTTCTCTGGGCAGCGCCACAGACGTAGATGGCTACTATTTTATCATTAACGTACCTCCGGGCCGCTACACTCTCAGGGCATCAATGATGGGGTACAAATCTCAGAAGGTTAAAATCCAGGTCAATGTCGATTTGACGACTAAGATCAATTTTGAACTTGTGCCGACTGTGATGGATTTGGGCACCTCGGTAGTGGTCACTGCAGAAAGACCGCTCATTGAGCCGGAAGTTACCAGCAAACGCGCTACTGTAACGGCGGATATGATCGAAAATATGCCTGTTCGCAATGTGCAGGATATCATGTCGCTTCAGTCCGGCGTTATTATGATGGAACAGGGCAACAAAATTGCCGGGTTTGAAACGCGCGGAATTGACCAGGTCCATGTCCGCGGTGGCCGCAGCGGTGAAATTGCCTACATGGTGGACGGAATGTACGTTGAAGATGCTATTTACGCGGGTATGGGAACCAGCGTCAACCGCGAGGCAATTCAGGAATTGACCACTATTATCGGTGCTTTTGACGCTGAATACGGCGAAGCTCAGTCCGCAGTAGTGAATATTGTTACCAAGGAAGGCGCTTCTGATTATCACATGTCTCTGGAATACAACACAAGTGAAATAACGGGGTTGGTTTCTGCTGCTGATAATGTCAGAAATGCGCATCAAGTTATCGGCTCTATTGGCGGGCCTATTCCTTTTATTAAGAATATGAGCTTTTTTGTCTCCGGCGAGCAGAGCTATGGCACTTACGCTTCTTACAAATTCGATAACCATGTTTACGATCCGACTCCGATAAAAGATATTATCAACAATCCGGATGATCCGCTATACCAAAAAATTGCCGATCAAATTGACAAAGGTATTATCACAGAGGTTGATAATATTAAGCAATTGCGCAACAACAACGATTACTATTATGTCGGTGATGTGCTGCGCGAATGGAGCACAGGCGCCTGGCGTAAGGCGTGGCGTTATCGCTCCGATTGGGACAATGATGGATTCAACGAGTTAATCGCCTGGGACAATTTCTCCGGCTGGCACGGCTTGGGTTGGAGACAGAACTGGGATTTTTCCGGAAAAATTTCCTGGCGTGTTACTCCGAATATCAAAATCATGATCCCGTTGCGTATGAACCGACGTTCCCAAAAAGCGTGGAGTTCAGCATGGACATATGCAATGGAAGGTGCTAATGTGCTGGATGATAGGACGGATCAGCAAACAATTATCTTTACTCATCAGCTATCTCCCAAATTATTTTACGAAATTCGCGCTTCCCGTTTTTTCAAAGGACGCTCATACACTGTCCATGGTATTGACGGCCATCGTTTGACTCCGGGGCACGAAAGCGAATTTTCTGATGCTTACCGCATTTTTTATAATGACCCGACGATCAACGTGGATTTTGGACCTCAAGAATATCCGACACGAATTTCCAGCAATGGCTATTATGTACCCATGAGATTCGTACGCTACGATACGATGGCTGACGGTCGAGTACGTCAAATTTATCGCGGCGCTGCGGGAAATTACTGGAATTTTAATTTCCAGCAATCAATTCAGCTAAAAACTGATCTTACCTGGCAGGCACATCGTTACCACCAGATCAAAATGGGAGTTGAGTACAAAACATTTGGCTGGAAAGATAAGCTTTTAAACAAAGACGTTGGCGGAATCCACTTCCTCGAGTATCAATATCCCTGGGGGCGCGGATATCCGTCTTATTATCATTTGAAACCTGAAGAAGCGGCTGCGTACATTCAGGATAAAATGGATTTCAAAAATTTTATTGTAAATTTAGGCATTCGTCTGGATTACGCCAACTCCAAAGGCAGAGCCTGGGCTGATTGGCAGGATCCGACGTCCGGTCTTGAACAGGGAAAGAGAAAATATCAAATCAGTCCCCGTATCGGCGTTGGGCATCCGATTACGGATCGCGCTACTTTTCATTTCAATTATGGGCATTTCTTCCAGGTGCCGGATTATCGCGATTTGTACACTAACCAGAATCTTGACTTGAATGCACCTTCCCCGTTTTTTGGCTGGGCGCACATGGACGCGCAGCGAACTATTTCTTATGAAATGGGCGTGGATTATCAATTCAGCGATTTCTGGAAATTTACCGTCGCCGCTTGGGCAAAAGAAAACAACGGCAACGCCGGAAGTTTTCGTATCACCGGATTTGACCCTGATAGTTTGGGCGGCTATTCTTACGGTATTATTACCAATAATGACTTTGGCAGCTCAAAAGGTATTGATTTATCCGTTGAAAAAAGGCCCAGCGATAATTATTTTCTGGAAGTACAATATACATATTCTGTGGCCAAAGCCAATCAATATTATTCCTGGGCTGGCTATTGGGAAGGACAAACTGCGGAGACGAGAGCTAAAAAGGAATACCTCTATCGTTATGATACACCGCATTTGTTGACCGGTATGTTTGGTTTTCAGTTTACTCAAGGTGAGGGCCCGACATTGTTTGGAATTAAACCGCTGGAAAATTTCTTGATGCAATTCAATATGCGGGTTCGCAGCGGCTATCCTTACACACCATCCGTAGGCGGACAAGCACTGGAACCGAATACCGCTCGGCGGCCTATGGTTTACAATTTTGATGCTGTTTTTCGTCGCGATTTCTATTTCGGCAAAATCCGAGCTGGTTTTATCGCCAGAGTTTCCAATTTGTTTAATTTCAAAAATGTTTTGCAAGTTTATTCGGAAACCGGCAGCCCGTCAGAACCGAATCCTGGCTACAGCAAAACGAACTACAGCACAAATTGGGATACGCCATGGCATTGGAGCCAGGGAAGGCGCATTGATTTTGGAATGAGAATGGAATTCTAACAAAATCATTCAAATGCTGAATTTAACAGAAATGTTTTTTAAAATTTCCAATAAATGATAAAATCTGCTTCATTATTATTGTGGAGGAAATATTAAATGAAAAGGCTTATTTTCTACGGCATCGTCGTCATCACCCTTGTTTTGATGGTTTTTTCTTCGATGTATGCCGCAGATGTCAATAAAAAAGCGATTCGTAAATTGGCAAAAACTGCCAAAACGATCGACCAGGCGGTTGGCTTGCTGGACGCGGGAAAGTTGCAACATACTGTGTTTAACGACGGTCGCCTGGCTACTTGGGATTATCGTCCGAAAGTCCCTTCTGTGTTTTACAAAGGGTGGTCTTACATCCCGGATTTAAGCATGATGATTGCGGTGCCGGAAGATTCTGTCTGGACACCTTACACGATAGACATAGCAACAGGCCAGCCAAGGCTAAAGGGTCCCTCGTGCTCAGCGACTTTTGCCGGCGGCGACTGGGGGCCCAAAGCAGGATCGTATGGCGGGCTTCATTCCGGCGATATGACGTTCGGCGACGTATTGACAGGAACGACGCTGGGAGATTATCCGCTGATGGCAACCAGCGTCTATCCGACAAGCTGGCCCAAAGATGAAAATGGCTACTCTTTTTGGCCCGGACTGTGGGCTGTTGATCCGAACACGGGCATCGTTGCTATCGATTCGGTTCCGGCAACTCAATTTGATTTCAATAATATAACGCGTCCCTGGATGTACTGCCCAACATCTGATGATACCATTTTAGTGGGTAAATTTTTCTCCGACAAGGAAGTTTTCTTTAGCATGACTGACTATGATTTAAACAATCAAGGTTTAGTTTATGCTGAAAGCGACGGTGATTCAACTCAGGGGTACGCACTAAAAATGCAAATTGATATATCCGGCTTGTGCTACGGGCGTTCTTATGCAGAAGATATTATCTTTTTCCCAATGCAAATTATCAACAATAGCCCCTATGATTATCATGATGTCTATGTCGGATTTTACAACGACAGTGACGTCCCGGAATATAATTTGACTTCCACTTTGAATGACCGTATGGACTGGATGACTTTTTTAAGAAGCGAGTATGATGCGGAAAATGATACCACCTACGGTTATAACATGGCTTTCATCTATGATTATCGCTACGGTACTGGAAATTTTCCCGGTCCGGAATATAAAGTTATCCCTGCGGTGAAAATTTTGGAAACTCCGCCGGCTCCTCATGATATTGATATGGATGGCGATGGAGTCACCGATATCTATCAGGGCGATCAGTTGGGTATTACCGGCTGGCACTGGTTTGAATGGGAACAAAGGCCAGGGCAAGTGGATAATACACGTCTGGAACTTATCAGTTATAAAATTTTAGCGGGAGACACCACTGATATTTTGCCGGAAGAAGACGCAGCATATTTTTGGCCTTCTCCGGAGGGAAAACTCGATCCCCATTTTGATTCGCCTGAAGGCATTAAAGAAATGTACCCCGACGGCACGGACTGTGTATTTATCATGAGCTCCGGGCCTTTTGATATTGCTTCGGGCGATACAACAACTTTTTCTTTTGCACTGGTGATGGGCGATGATACAAATGACGTTAAGTTTAACGCCCGAACCGCGCAATTTATGTATGAGCTGAATTACCAAGGTGCAGACCCGCCGCCGACGCCGACGGTTCGAGCTGTAGGCGGAGACGGGAAAGTTACTCTTTATTGGGATGATGCCGCCGAAGCTGCCGTCGATTTAATGACCGGCTATCATGATTTTGAAGGTTATAAAATTTATCGCTCGACTTCAAATCCAGTTAATAATGATTGGGGCGATAAAATTTATGACGGGAATGGCTTGGAAGTTGGCTTTGTTCCGCTAGCCCAATACGATTTGAACAACTCAATTTCCGGTTTGGACCCGGTATATCCACATTTGAATTTGGGGAATAATACCGGAATAGTTCACATGTTCGTGGATGAAAACGTGACGAACGGAGTAACTTACTGGTACACGGTCACTTCCTACGACCGAGGGGTCCCACAAGATCCGGCTCTGAATCCGGATAATTGGGCGCCGCTAAATTATCTCGAATGTTCAAAAGGCACTAATCCCAGCGCGTCGCCGAATCTGGTGGAAGTTGTTCCCGGAAGAACGCCGTCAAATTTGGTTCAATCGGACGTGAAAATCGAACCGCTACCCGGCACTTATGCCAATCACGATTTGGCGATTACGATTGTCGATCCCTATGCAATAACCGGAGATTCTTACTTGATCTCTTTCGATGATACTTCATCTTCAAGCACAACTTATAGCTTAATTGATGAAGTAACCGGAAAATATCTCATCGAGAATTCACCGAGCATCCACGGTCAGGAGTCGCCAATTGTTGACGGAATGATTTTAACCATCAACCAGAAATTTGATGCCATAGGATTTGATCCTGATTCAGTTGAGTGGTATCACGGAAGCGTAGGGACTCCTTCAAATTGTAATTGGCAATTTTCCGGTTCTTATATTACCAAAGAACATTTTGATTATGAAATTCGCTTCACAGACGAACCAGATACGGCATTTTTCCCGCCGACACTTGTCGTACCATTTGAAATTTGGAATATTACATTGAATCAAAAGGCAAGATTCGCTCAGTATCCGCCGCCAAACCCGGCAGATACAACGGAAGAGATGAAGAATTCATTTACCAGTGGCGATGAATTTACCTTGCAGGAAACTATTAGCGGTAGGATGTCTTTTACGGCGAAAATAAAATTGTTTAAGCCGCCACTGAAGATGATTATCGATACGACTCAAGTCACTGCTGACAGTATGGCTTTTGATACCACTTATACAGATACCAGTGTAGCGCCGGTAACCGGTGATGTCTTGCAGTTGATTACAGGTAAACCATTTAAAGGAAGCCGAGATTTCTTTCGGATCAATACTGCGAGCTACACAACAAGAGATGTGACGGATGATGACATGGAAATGATTAAGGTCGTTCCCAATCCGTACATGATATCTGCTGAGTGGGAATTGGATCCGTACCAGAAACAGTTACAATTCATTAATTTACCGTCGGTGTGCGATATTCACATTTACACATTGAGCGGAGAGCGCGTGATTAGCTTACATCACGAAAATAAATTCAAGAGTGACGGCGAGGATGATGTAAAAGGATGGGAATACTGGAATTTGCTCTCATTTAATCAGCAGGAAGTCGCTTATGGGTGCTACATTTATGTAGTTGAGACTCCGCAAGGGAAAAAGAAAATCGGTAAATTTGTCATCTTGAGGTAAATGAATTGAAATCTTCGGAATTTTAAATTGGTCAATCAAGGAGATAATAAAAATGAAAAGAGTTATGATATTTCTCTTCATCGTTGTCTTTGTCGGCGCATTGCAGGTTTGGTCGCAGGACATCAGCCGGGTTGGTACGGCAGCAGCGCAATTTTTGAAATTGGGCGTTGGCGCGCGAACTGGCGGCCTCGGTGAAGCCGCAGTTACTATCCCTGGCGAAGTCACAGGCCTATACTGGAATCCGGCGACAATCGCGCCAATTGATCGTACATCAATGGCATTTTCCAGAAATGAGCTTTATGCCGACATGTCGTATAATTTTATTGGTATAGTCCAGCCTTTAGGCAACGGCAGTGCAATCGGCGTAAGCGCGATTTTTCTTGATACGGGAGAGATGGAAATTACTACCCTGTCTCATCCGGAAGGGACCGAGACTTATTTTAATTGGGCCTCTTACTGCTTTGGCCTGAGCTACAGTCGGTACGTTACTGACAGATTGAGCCTTGGTGGAACAGTGAAATACATTCAGGAAGGCGCGTATCATTTAAAGGCGAGCACAATAGCCATTGACTTGGGATCGTTGTTGGATACGGGAATCTTGGGAATGAAAATGGGGATGGCGCTGAGCAATTTTGGCAGTGATATGCGTCTTGAAGGTCCCAGTTTAAAAGTGTCTCACGATCGCTGGCCTACAAATCCGGGTACGATCCCGAACGATGCCTATCTGAAAACGGAAAAATATCCGTTACCGCTGATGTTTCGTATCGGATTATCTATGGAACTCATCGGTACAGAGGGCCAGATCGGCATCAGCAATAATAATCGTCTGTTTATCGCTGTAGATGCTTACGACCCGAACGATGCTTTGATGCGTGCCAATTTTGGCATGGAGTATCAGTGGAGAGATATTTTTTATCTTCGTGCTGGCTATCGCGGCTTGGCTGTGGAAAAAGATGAATATGATTCCTACAACACCTCAAGCTATACTTTTGGCGGCGGTTTAGCCTATGATCTGAAATTTGCCAGCTTCCGCGTAGATTATGCTTTCACTGATTTTCAGTTACTGGGATCGGGACATTTGTTTACATTGATGTTAAGTTTTTAGCAGGATGTTAATAAGATTTTATTGATAAGTTTGAGCCTCCGAAACAGTACCGTTGTTTCGGAGGTTTTTTTATTTATTTTGATGTCGGTAGAAACGGAATCAGTTATTTCTAATATTCTCAAGTAACAGATAAATACACCAAAAAATGCTTGCAAAAAAAGAAATTAAATGTTATTTTTACATGCACTTTTAAGGCTGCAAGTGTAAAATTCGACAATGGCAAAAATCAACATTACAGGATGGTTCATGCGGAGCGAAATTACAAAAACGAGAAATTATGCGCAAGCGATAGATTATCTTTTTAGTTTGACAAGTTTGGGTTGGAAGCTGGGGCTGAATAAAATTAGGTCACTGCTGAAAGAAGTCGATAACCCCCATGAAAAATATGGGATTATTCACGTTGGCGGAACTAATGGCAAGGGGTCAACGTCCAGTATGCTAGCTTCGATATTGCAGCATTCAGGCTATCGGACGGGATTGTTTACTTCTCCGCACCTAATTTACGTCGGTGAACGAATGAGGGTAAATGGAGTACCCATTTCCAAAGACGAACTTGTTTATTATATTGATAAGCTGGAACCGCTGTTTGAAAAATATAAATGTACTTTTTTTGAGGCTTTGACAGCGATTGGTTTCACATATTTTGCGGATAAGAAAGTTGACGTAGCTGTGATTGAAGTCGGACTTGGTGGCAGGTTGGATGCGACGAACGTAGTGAATCCGCTTCTCAGTATTATTACGAATGTCAGTTTTGACCACATGAGGCAACTGGGCTATGACCGAAAAAGTATTGCCCGAGAAAAAGCCGGAATAATAAAAGAGAATTCAATATGCATCACAAACAATAAGTACCAAAGCGTAGCACAGGTGCTGCAAGAAGTGAGCAAACAGCAAAATACAAGGCTAATATCTCTTAAGGAACTCATGCGTGTTAACAATGTCGTTTACGGAGAGAATGGGACGGTTTTTGACCTGGCAATAAACGGCTCGTTTTTTCCAAAGCTGCGCTTGTCTTTGCTCGGCCCGCATCAGGTTGAGAATGCTGCTTTGGCAGTGTCTGCTGCTAAAATATTGCAAGAACGTTTTTTGCCGTTGAAAAATGATGATATTTATACGGGACTGGATCGGGTGAAGTGGCCCGGAAGGTTGCAGTTACTTTCGAAAAAACCGCGGTTGTTGTGCGACGTTGCCCACAATCCTGATGGCGCTCGTGCACTGGCAAAATCTATTCAGAAAATATTTCGATATCGCCGGTTAGTTCTTCTGATGGGAGTGATGCGCGATAAAAAATATAATCAAATAATGAAGCAGTTAGCTCCCTTGGCAGATTCTTTCATTGCCGTGAGCCCGGATTACCACCGAAGTCTGGATGCAGGTAGGTTGGCACAAGCAGCAAAAAAATATTGCACACATGTGATTAAGTTTGATCATGTCTATCAAGGAGTGGATTTTGCCCTGGAGCGTGCGACAGACGATGACTTGATTGTTTGTACGGGATCTCATTTTACAGTGGGTGAAGTTTTGCTGCATTTTGAACAAATTTGATGAACATTTTTCAAAATAAATATTGAGAAATGGGACTTGTTATTTCTGAAAACCAGACACTGCTAAAACTGTCATGTGTAAAAAGCTTCGGTATCAGTAAACTAAAAAAGAAATTGCCCAAAAAAATCCCTTACAAAGCTGTTTACCAGCGATGCAAGGGATTTAATTTTCATGCATTGGATAGAACTTATTGTGCTGCTTTGTCCATCATTGGGAGAAATTTTTCCGGCGGCACAAAGCCAATAGCGCGCAATTCTTTCACTTCCTCCCCTCTTGGATTAATGAAAATGAAAGTAGGCATACCTGTGACGTTCCATTGGTCCATGAATTTTTTTACTTTTTCACTTGGTTTGGTGCAATCAATTTTGATCATGGTGAAATTTTGAGCTTTTTCGATGACTGCATCATCTGAAAAAGTTACGCGATCCATTTCTTTGCAAGGTGCACACCATTCAGCGTAAAAATCCAAGAATACAGGTTTGTCGGGTGCGGCCAATTGCTCAACAGTACCTTGCTCGTAGTGAATCCAATCGATCCCAGCTTCTTTCTCTTTCAGCCCGCTGTTGACGAGGACGATACCGAGAATGATTACCAATATTCCGAAAATCGCTCTGCCGATTTTGAACTTTTTGGTGTAGCCAGGTGAGTGGTCGAGAAATCCCAGCAGCAAACCACCGAAAATTGCCAGTAAGCCGAAAAAGAAATTGCTCATATTGGGTACATGTTTCGCTTGCGGCAAGAAGAAATAAAGCGCTACGCCAATGAGCAAAACCCCGAAAAGTTGTTTTACCCAGACCATCCACATGCCGGACTGAGGAAGCTTATTAATTAAACCAGAAAAGGTCGCCAAAAATAAGTATGGCAGACCAAGCCCCAATCCCATGATGAAAAACAAAAGCGTGCCTTTGGCGACAATGCCCAATTTTGCCACGAGACCGACGAGACCGATGATTATTCCCGCGGCACAGGGCGTAATTACGATTCCCACAGTCAGGCCCATTATCAATGCGCCGATATTTCCCTCGCGGGATTTACCCAACGACGACGACAGCCAGGCAGGAATGGTGATTTCAAATGCGCCAAACATGCTTGCTGCCATTGCGAGAATAATCACAGTAACAGCGATTACGAACCAGGGGCTTTGAAATAAAAATCCCCATTGTTTTCCGGCGAGCCCGGAAATCAGTCCCAGCGCTGCAAACACGATGGCAATTCCCACGACGTAAAACAGCGCCATCACAAACGATGACCCTTTTGAACGACCGCTCTGTCCGCCGAAATAGCCGACAGTCAGCGGAATGACAGGATAGACGCAGGGCGTCAAGTTAATCGCCAGACCAAAGATGAAAAATGCAAGAATTGCATAAGGCAGTCCTTTTTCCAGCACACGCTTAGCGCGTAATTCATCCGATGTGAATTCGATTGCATTTTCCGGCTGCTCTTGCTTCACAATTTCCGCCGCAACAATTGCATCGCCTGATTTTTTTTCTTCGGGCGTCGCTTCTACTTTTTTCACTTCGACGGCGGCCGCCTTTTTGTCTGAAACAAAAAAGGGAATCTCAAAATTTAATGTCTGTGGAGCAAAACAATTTACATCATTACACGCTTGAAAGCTGAAACTTCCTCGAAGTACCTGTTTCCCGAGAGCAACAGTCGGAGTGATTTCGGCGGAAGCTTTCACGACAATTTTTCCTTCAAAAACGGAAAGCAATCCCTCGGAAAAAGAGAATTTCGCTTCCTTCGCTGGAGGATATTTAATTTCGCCTAAATT
>NATN01000120.1 GCA_002085355.1 Candidatus Zhuqueibacterota bacterium 4484_87
AAAAACTAATTCGTTTGTCTTTTTACCGCGCGTGAACTGGTATGCGATACGCTCCAATCTGGTTTCTGTAAAAATAAGATCTAATAACATCATTTCATCCGTCATCGACTGAATGTCCCCTAACGGATCGTTTTTTTCCTCAAGGTCGCTCTCAAAATTTCTGATCACAAATGCCAATGCATCCATTGTTTTTATTAAATTCAACAACTCGGGTGAAAACGTGCCTTCTTTAGCCGATCCGGCAGCCATGCCCACAAAATCGACTATTTCGATAGTGGCAAACGTGGTCTTTTTCGGCTGGTACATTTCCGACAACTTCCTCACGCGCTCATCACCGACCTCAACTATCGCCACATTCGGCTCTGCTTTTGCATTAGAATACGCATTCACCTCTGCTTGCGATTTTGTCAATGCATTAAAAATCGTCGTCTTGCCCGAATTCGGCAAACCTACTAATCCTAACTTCATCTCGTACTAATTACTCCTCTCACATCTTTTGTTTCATCCAAATTTTTCAATTGTTCCTGCACATTTCTGTGTTTTCAAAGAACATGAAAAATTGATGTTTATTGTTCACAGTTTATAGTTCGGAGTTTATAGTTTTGAGCTCGAAACTCGAAACAAGTAACTCGAAACCCGCAACTAATATTTCCCCAATTCCTTCGCCCATTCAATAATTTTCCTGAAATTCTCCAAACTGACCATTGACGGCACTGAATGATCCGAGGAAAAAATGTAGCCGCCATTTTCTTTCACAACAGGAATCACTCTTTCCATTTCGGCGCGAATTTCATCGGGTTTATCCCATAGCACAGCGTTGATACCTCCGTGCAAAACAAGTTTGTCCCCGAAATCCTTTTTCAATTGCACTGGATCCATTCCCGCTTTTACTTCCAGCGGATTCAGCGCATCTACACCCATTTCGATGAATTCGGGCACGAACGGATTCACGTTTCCGCAGGAGTGAAGATGCAATTTGACTCCCTTTTCATGCGCCCAATCAACTGC
Source organism: Candidatus Zhuqueibacterota bacterium 4484_87 (assembly GCA_002085355.1). Taxonomy (GTDB): domain Bacteria; phylum Zhuqueibacterota; class Zhuqueibacteria; order Thermofontimicrobiales; family Thermofontimicrobiaceae; genus 4484-87. The sequence goes on from NATN01000120.1 coordinate 1,009, forward strand.
GCGTTTGTGGAATGGTTTCAGTACCTCGCGGTAAGTTTTAAGTGAAAAAAATTGATTATTCTTGTATCCCATGTCATCTGGAAAACTTACACAATCAAAATGATAGCCCTGATCCCAGATGAAATCGTACATTTTCAAATAAAATTCCAGCAACGTGGAAAAAATATCCCGACACCACTCCGGATCTTCTAAAAATGCAACCAACATTCGTTCTGTTCCCACAATCCACGAATGCACAATGTCAAATCCGAACCACAAATGCGCTTGTATCCAATAGCCCTCTTTTTGCCAGCGGGGATAGTTTTTCTTCAAAAAATTCCAATCAATCAAATCCGGCGACGGCTGCAATTTCTGTTTAGCTTTTTCCCAGCAATCCGGTTCCGTGATTTCGTAATGCAAAAATTCCGGTGTTGAAGCAGCATGTTTCCATTGTCTGAAAACTGTTCCCCAGATATTTTTGTAAATCCCGTATTCATCAGTATCCTCGATGGCCTCTATTTCGTCCCACGGTCCCGGTTGAATGAAGATATTTCCGACACGGTCCAGATCAAAATATTCCTCAAAGCTGATATCTCTGGGCATGCCTTCTCTGTGCCAGCGTTCAATTGTTGCATCCCAGGGAGAATCAATGATTGGGATTCTGTCTGCTTCCTGGTGGGCAAACATTCGCGCAAATCTTTCTTTTGATGTCAGGGGAGCCATATTCGACCTTTTTGGTTCATAAAAATTCTATCCACCAACTTCACCAATGCAAAAAATTGTGTTTGGTAATGTATGAATTATCAGAGAAATATTCAACTAAAAATTTCAGCTATTCCAATTCTTCATAGGCTTTTTGTACGGCTTCTGCCCCATAAATTCGTTCAAGGCGGCGAACGATGAAATGTCCCCGCGCCATTTTCTGAAAATGATCGATAAAAAGCGTGTTGACTGTTGCCCCGCCGACTGCTCCGACAAGCGGGATTGCCATGGCAGCAACTTTTTCAGAGACAACCGTTCCAAATCTGGAAGCAATCGCGGAAATTAGTCTCACTAAAGCCGGAGCACTCTCTTGAGCAGTTCCCGTTTGTGCGATAAAACTGGCTGCGTCGGTCACAAGTTTGGACAAAGTCAGCCGCACTGCATAATACCCTGTTTCTGCTGCATCATCTTGGGTTGACTTTCCCCCCAAGGCAAAGACCTCAAGGCAACTCAACTTTGATTCAATTTGATTAAGATCTTCGCCTTCACTGCGAGCGATATCGGCAATGGATCTGAGCATTATAACCGTGGAGACCGGCAGTTCCACGGTAAGGCCTGAAATGCCAAAAGCACCGCCGAGCGCCCCGCTTGTTCCGACTGCAATTTTGTGAAAAAATTCCGAAGCCAACCGCGGTTTTCCCAATGACGCTACGGCAAAATGTAATCCTTTTTCCAGTGAATTTTTCGTTGCGATATTGACGATTCGTACCCAATTATTCGGCAAAAGCCGAAATCCCCGCTCGATTGGTTTTGCCAGCGCATCTGTCAATCTCGCTGCCAAGCCAGGATTTTCAAGTAATTGCTTGGCGAATTGAAGGTCGAGCAGGTCATTTTCTGTCAGTTTATTTTTTCTCATAATTTTCCGATTTTTTTTTGAATTAAGAAGCATACAAGAAATTCACTTTAAATCTGTTTTTTGCATACTGATTATTTGGGATACGAACAAATAGCTAAAATCACACAAAGAAAATCAGTGTTAATCCGTCTAATCCGCGTGTATCCGCGTGCTATTCAATGTTGCCATATTTACTTTACCAATCGCTTACTCCTCGGCAAATCAAAACGCTGCAAATCTTCCAACGCAGTGACCTGGTTAAACTCCTGCTCAGCTTCACGAACAAAATCCCCGCTGTCAGAGTAAATTTGAGAGAAATGAGTCAGATATAATTTTCTCACTCCGGCAAGGCGCGCCAATTTACCGGACTGCGCTGCGGTCAAATGTCCGAATTTCCCCGCCATGTCTTCCCTGTCGCTCATATAAGTGGCTTCGCACAGGAGCACATCGGAATCAGCCGCTAAATCAACTGCCTGCTGACAAAATCGCGTGTCCAGAATATAAGTAAATGAACTCCCCCGTTTCCGGGTCACGAAATCTTTCAGAAAATAGTTATTTCCGTCAACGGATATTTTTCCCGCATCTTTAAATTTCCCGATCAACCCGCCGCGGATATTTGCTTTTTCAAGCCGTTCAGGGATAAAATTGATAGTTTCTTTTTCCTGAATTCGATAGCCCACTGAGTCCACTGTATGATCTAATAATTGGGCTTTGAAAATTAATTTATCGCTTTCAAATATAACACCCGATTTTTCAATCGGATGGGGAATTAATTTTTGCTTTGCTTGAAAAATTGCCGCTTGAACTAATCGCCGGTAAAAAATTTCTCCTGAAGCAGGAAAAAACACGTGGATAGGATGCTGAACTTCATCCAGAGAAATCCGTTGGACAACGCCGGGCAACCCCAGACAATGATCGCCGTGAAAGTGGCTGATGAAAATTTTCGTAATCTGCGATGCTGCAACTCCGGCAAGGGTCATTTGACGCTGTGTGCCCTCGCCCGGATCAAACAAAAATCCTTCGTCATCCCATTTCACGAAATAACCGTTATGATTTCTCTGGCGAGTGGGAACCTGACAGGCAGTCCCCAAAACGATCAGTTGACGAGCAGACACAGGCGTCCTCTTTTTTAATTTTGAAAGGAGAACTTCAATTACATTGTTAGCCTCCAAGACTCGAAGGCGCAAACTTATTTTCTCAAATGATTCTAAACAATCTAAAAAAATCAGCGCAAATCCGTCTAATCCGCGTGCATCCGCGTTCTATTTAATTTCTTTCTCTGTGAATTTCGTACTTCCGTGGAGATTCAAATCGAAGCAAAATGCACCGCATCCTCATGCCACGGCGGCGCAGAATCGATGGCAGAGATGACCTCCGAAGGTTCCGAAACTACTGACCAAAGCGCGCGATGTCTCTCATCCATAAATTTCTCCGCGATGCAATTTTCAAAAAATTTAACCAACGGATCGAAAAAATTGCGCGTGTTCACTAAAATGATAGGATTCAAATAAAACCCCAATCTTTTCCAGGTCAACGCCTCAAAAAGTTCTTCCATGGTGCCCGTCGCTCCCGGCAAAGCCACAACTGCCTCTGTGCCTTCGATCAATTTTTTGCGCCGTTCCTGCATATCATTGACCACAATCAATTCCGTGATGTTATTATTTCCCCATTCCAACTTCATCATAAAATCAGGAATAATCCCGATTACCGTACCGCCTTCAGAGAGAGCGCCTTCTGCCAATGCGCCCATGGAACCAACGGATCCGCCGCCGTAAACGATTGCGATGTCATTTTGAGCGAAAATTTTTCCCAATTCCCGCGCCGAATCAAGAAAAGCCGGATCAATCTGCCGGCTGGAAGCACAATAGACGCACACTTTTTTCATAAATCACCTCGATTTATTTTCAATGGAAATTTAATTCACAATTATTCAGAAAATGGGACACGGATGCACGCGGATTTAACAGATTTTCGCGGATAAAAATCCGTGTTAATCCGCCTAACTCGTGTCATCCGCGTGCTATTTTGGTTTAGATTCTTCTAAGCTGCTCGCCTCTGTCGGAAATTGCTCTCGCAAATAAGGATTGTACGGCGCTCTCCGTCCGGGGCAATTTTCCCTCGGGCACAATTGGCAGGTGATATATTCTATCCCCTGGGCAAAGCAGATACCTGAAATTGTTTTATTGGGAACCATCAGAAAGCTCTCAGTCAGTGCAACATCGATTGATTTTTCTGCATCCCCGAACAATGAAAACAGCAGCTTTTGTTGTTCGATAGGCCAGACCTCGCGCGTTCCCGACCCCGGACTCATTGAAGGAAGCTGGTTCAAGCCGTATTTTCCTTTTATTTCAGCAAAAAGAAAATCGAGCGCCTGCTCCAGCGCCATTTCTTTGATCGAATCTATCCAGAACTGCTTTAGCATATCGCCATCATTTTCAAAAATCTGATCGACCTCAATCCCGCAGGTCGCGATATAGGCAAAAACTCTTTCGACTTCCTTCACATTTTGACTTAAAATTTTACTTTCAAATTTTTGTCCCCCAAAAGTCACAGAACCTTCATCCCGATCTTCAATGTAGCAAACGCGATAAATCGCCTTGGGCTTGATAATTTTTGCTACCTGATTTGCCACAGACAGCAATTCCGGAAAAAGCGGGTGGGATGCTTCCATCCGCAATTCCTGCAATAATTTTTTCTCATCAAGATCAAAAGGAATATCATCGAAAATAATCACATGGCTGCCGTGGTTCGTCTCTTTCTTCATACGCTGACTTTCTCGCTCAGAATAGTCTCAATTTGCAATTCCATCACCCGCGGTTCTTCAATTCCAGACAGAGTGTGGGCATCAGTGCCGAAGAGAAATTTTACGCCCATCTCATTTCCGATTTGCCAAAATCGTCTGGCGAAAGACGGATCAGCAAAAATTGTGCGATAGTTCAGTTCCCAGCTCACATTGTATTCATTGCTCAGCATGAAGATATCCGCCAGTTCCGCGTCCCTGATAGCCTGCGTCACTTTTGTGTAATCAGCCACTTTCTTTTTCAAATAGTTCGCCACAAAAGGATGCGCAATGCAATGCGCCAAACCAGACTGCACTACTGCGCGCGTACTTTCGAGCAAATGTTCAGCATAAGCGCGCGCTGAAGACGAGCGCGGGTGCTCCCAGAATGGCAGATGATAATGATTCACAGCAAATAGCCGAAACTTGATTTTTTTCATCTCATCTTCGGAAAGCAAATATTTTCCCACACCAAAAGCGGAAAGCTCCGCGCCGACGATGATTTCCGGCACCTCCTGCAGTTGGCACGCCCTCACTTCACGCAACAATTCCTCCTGCTGCTGCAAAAAATTCTCTGCGTTGTCATGATCATGATCAACCAGCGCAATTTTCCTCAAACCGAGCTGCCGCGCACGGGAAACAATTTGCGAAACTGTCATTTGATGCGACGCGCATTTGGAATAGCGAGTGTGAATGTGATTATTTTCCCTGAGCAATTCTGACAATAAATACATGCAAAATACCAATTTCAACTAAATCATTAACCTTTTGCAAACTCGAAAAACCATGAAGATCGAAATTCGACCTTTTAAAAGCTCCAAATCTCTGAAAGATTTTTAATGTACTCTACGGCTTTGTGGCTCCGTGAGAGTTTAATCTTTACAAAAGTCAAGCAAATCATTTGAATTTTTCAAATAACCGCCGCCCCTGCTTGTGAATTTCCTTCCGCAGTTCGGTGTAATCATTTGAAACCGAATGAGGAGAGATAATGTTCCCGCCGTGCACAACATCCACAACCGGCCTCTCCAGGACGCCGTAAATGAAATGTCCCCAGAAATTTTCTCGGGTCAGCGGTGTTGGCGGCACGTAGTCCCAGACGATAAAATCTGCTCTGTCGCTCTGCTGCAAATTGGGAAAATCAGGAAAATAGCGGCGCACGAATGCAAGTTGATCAAAATATATCTTTTGCAGCCAGCCAAAAGCATCATCCGGATTCTCGCTCCGAGAGCGGTAAAGCAAAAATAGTTGCTTCAGCGTTCGGGCGATGTTAGCGTGCATACCGTCGGTTCCCGGCAAAATGGGAATGTTTTGCGGCGCTGCGGCATAGCGCGGCAGCCCCACGCTATTGTTCAAATTGGAATCGGGATTGTAAATCAGCGCACTCCCGGATTTCTCGATAATCTCATAATCCGCATCAGTCAAATGCACACCGTGAGCCAGCAGCGTTTTTTCATTCAGTAAATTGAATTTTTTTAGCCGTTGGGCTGGTGCAGCGCCGAATTTTTCTTTACTAATTTCCACATCCGCACTGTCTTCACAAAGGTGAATGTGAACGCCGCAGTTAAATTTTTCCGCGATCTCGCTCACCTTTCCCATCGTTTCATCGGTGAGCGTGAACGAAGCGTGTAAACCAAGCACACCCTTCAAATCCGAATTTTCTCTCGAAAGAAAATCGATATTTGCCTGCAAGCCCTGCTGCGCAAGTTCTTTTCCGTTGCGGTCTGTCGTCTCAAAGCAAAGCACACCGCGCAAGCCGAATTTTTCCATCTCCTCACCAATGATTTCCAGGCTTTGCTCTGCCACCAACGGAGAGGAATGGTGATCAAAAATCGTCGTCACCCCTTGCTGCAAAGACTCCAGAATCGCCATTTGCGCCGACGCGCGAATCATTTCTTCATCTAACAGCAAATCCAGTTTCCACCACAAATTTTCCAGAATCCCGACAAAGTTGTCCATCTTCCCGGATACCGGCAATCCCTTCGCCAATCGGGAATAAAAATGATCATGAAAATTAATCAGAGGCAAAGTGATCACTCGCCCATCGGCAGAATATTCTGCGTCGCTCTTCTCTCTTTTGCTGCGAAGATATTGATCGAAATCTTTCTGTTCAATTCTAAAAATCTTATCATTCTCAAGAATCAAATCACCAAAAACAGGAACAACTTTTTCATTCTGAACTTGACAAATCCATGCGTCTGTGATTTTCTTAATTCTCTTTTCTAGCATAAAAGACTCTCCAATCCAAAAAAATGAAATAGTAAATAGCACGCGGATTTGCACGGATTTGGCGGATTAACACGGATTTTTATCCGCGAGAATCCGTTTAATCCGCGTGTATCCGTGTGCTAAAAAAATCATTTTCCAGCCAGAACCAACTGCCCCGGCAAAACATCAATCTTCTCCTCTTTCG
>NATN01000121.1 GCA_002085355.1 Candidatus Zhuqueibacterota bacterium 4484_87
TCCTGCTGATATACTTATCGCCACCAAAAAAATAAATCAGCACCCTCCTTCTCAATTCATTTTCTGAACATACTATTTTCCCCCTGCCGTTTTTCTCAAAAATCGTGTAAAATTTTCCCGTTCAACAACCGATTTGATCGGAAATTGGGCGTTTTTTTTGCTTCATCAAGCTGTTGTTGATATTTAATAGATTTTAACTTCAATATAAACAATAACTCAAATCTATTGGGTAACTTTACTCATTTCTGGCATTGGATTTGTAGAAGTTTATTAATTTGCATTAATAATTTTATGGAAACGGGGAAATGAATAAGTTCATATTGAGGAGGAAAGCAAACAGATCGACAGCAACAAAGCAAAACTATGTGCAATTAATATTTTTGCTCATGAGTTGGATGTTATTTTCGGGGCAGTCGGTGATCGTGGAATGGAACCAAAACAGCGAAGCTGATCTTGCTGGCTATCGGGTTTACTGGGGCAGGGAATCGCGACACTACACGCAATGGAGAGATGTCGGAAAGGATACGAGCTGTGTCATCGAAAATCTGGAATCAGATGATTATTTTTTCACTGTCACTGCTTACGATACGGCTGGAAATGAAAGCAGGTTTTCAGAGGAGGTTCATTTCAGGGTGAATTACCAGCCAGACGTTAAACCGGGAATTGCCAATGATGACAGAGCGTATAATTTCCCCAATCCATTCAATCCGGACAGAGAAAAGACAGCTATTCGTTATGTTTTACCCCAACTAACGAAAGTTTCTATTCAGATTTACGATGTAAATGATAAACTGGTTCGCGTATTATTGCCTCCCATCCGTAAGCTGGCAGGAGAACATTTTGAAGATGTGTGGGACGGAAAAAATGAACAGGGCGTGGCTGTGCCCAATGGAGTGTATTTTGCAGTGATACGCTACGATTTTGTCGTCAAAGTCGTGACGATGGCAGTGGTGCGTTAGTTTTGCGGAGAAAAAATGAAAAATAATTTTGGTAAAATATTTTTGATTATGGTGCTTTTTTTTATTGTTCCGATTCTTAAATCGGCGGATAAAAAGAAAAATTTTTTCACGAATTTTGGTGTTGGTGCCAGAGCAATGGTTTTCAAGACCTCTTTCGTGGCGATGGGAGGCAATTATCTCGCTGGTCAGCTCAATCCGGCAGGTATTGGCTTTTCACGTCAGGTTTTGTTTGGCGTGAGCCATTCGAGAATTACATTCAATCGACAGGTCGGATTTGTCTCGGCGGTTTTTCCCCTGAGCAGAAATGACAAATTGGGGCTTTTCTGGAAAGGTTTTTTGATCAACAACATTGAAGCGCGATCGGGAAACACTTTGCAACCGGATTATCTGTTCAACAATGTGGAGCAAATGATCGGACTAACTTATTCAAGAAAAATTGGGGGCCGGTTTGCAGTCGGGTTTTCTGCAAATTTGCTTTTCCAGTCGCTGGATCAGCACTATGCCTCTGGCTGGGGAGTCGATATCGGCCTGCTTTATGCTGTAAGTGAGAAATTCAGCCTCGGCGCTTCGCTGAATGATTTTCGGGAAAAATTAGTGTGGGAAACCGGTTACACAGATCATTTTGAGAAAGTTGGCAGTGTCGGAATTTCTTATGAATTAACGCCGGGGGCAATAGTCGCCATCGGTTATCGCAGCAAAAACAGCTTTTCCGCGGCGACAGAGGTGGAAATTTCTTCACCGCTACGATTGCGCATGGGGTGGCAAGATCAGGAATTAGCGCTGGGCTTGGGATTTATCACACAAATGAAAAGCATTGTTTTTAATGTGAATTATACGGTATTGAATCATCAAATTAGCAACGGACTGTCTCACGTTTTTGATTTGAATATCAGTTTGAAACCTCATTCCAATCATCGGATAAAGAAAGCTGTTGTGAGAGTCGAACGACTCAATATTCGATCTGGGCCGGGAGTAGGATATGCGGTAATTGCAGTTGCAAAGAAAGGACAAAGGTTCGCTGCATTGGCGGAGCGTAACGGCTGGGTAAAAATTAAAATAAATCGCCGGCTCGTTGGTTGGGTGCATCGAAAATATGTAAAAATTACCCACACTGATCCATTGTGATGGAGATAAAGTGTGTAAAAAATTCACAACGGATATTTTCCTGCTGAATATGCGTTTGGGAAAAGTCGTTTTTTAATTATTTGTAGCTAATTAAAATACAGAGTGTTATGGATCATAGCAAAAAATTAGTTTTCTCTGAATTCAAGTTTGGCACCTCAATTGCCATTTGTTCAGGTAGGCAAAGAGCAAACAACTTTGAAATCAGGAGGAAACTGAAATGAAAAGACTAATGATCATCTTTATTTTGATCACTGTTGTCGTTGGCATGTATTCAGAAGAAAATTTGTTGTGGTGTAAAAAAATGATTTTCAACGAGCCGACGAAGCACATTATTCAAAAGGGCGATTATTTCAGCAAATTGTCCAAACAGTATTACGGAACCACAAGATACTGGCGTGAGTTGGCGCTGGTGAATCGCGCGCCGGACAAAGACCTGGTTTTCCCCGGTGAGGAAGTCATCATTCCCAGTCTTGATGCAGTCAAAAAATTGCATCGTACCCGGAGTTTGACGACAGTGAACTCAATTGTGAAAGACCAGAAAGATTGGATCGCGCAAAATCACAATGTTTCCACAACACCTTTAGCCTCTCAAAAGCAGATGCAAGAAAAACAAGCGGTTACGGAAACTCCGACGGAAACGACCGCAGCGCTGCAAGAAGAAACTCAAGCTGAAAACGCAGCAGTTGAGCCTGTTCCAGTGATGGCAATTGAAGATGGCTCCGCTGAAAGCGATGTAAAAGAATCGAGTCTTTTCCCGATTATTTTGACGATTGTGGCAATTGGGCTGGTAGTCGGAGTGATGGCGTGGTATTTGACCCGCCGCAAACGTCACTATGAGATGGAAAGATTTGATCCGGAAGAGGATGAGGAACAAGACATCGAAATGGGGCAAGCGGATGAAGATGAGGAGTTTGTTCCTTCATTTGGAGAACGGGACAGGGAAGAGGTACTGGTGGACTAAGTAGTTTTACTGCTTCAAGTTTTTCCCCTCTTATCATGCCAAAGCTGGTTTTCGCCTTTAATGGCGAGGACCGGCTTTTTTTATGAAGACTGTTTTTGTGTAATGGCTCAAGCTATTTTTGTATTTGGGAATTTGGGTCGTTTTAAAGTCCCGGGATATGGAGGCAATTGGTATTTTGGGGGAAGATGGATATTGGATGAAGATTATTGGTGCGCCCACAGGGAATCGAACCCCGAACCTACTGATTAAGAGTCAGTTGCTCTGCCAATTGAGCTATGGGCGCGTATTTAATGGTTTGGAACAACAAAGGCGGAGCCAGTATCTCAATTCCGCCTGATGCAATTATTTATTCAATTTTGTGAGGGTGCAGGGGATCGAACCCTGGACCCACGGCTTAAAAGGCCGTTGCTCTACCTAACTGAGCTACACCCTCAGCACAACTTTTTTGCATTGATCCTGTCCGCCTGATGCGGATATCTTTGTCTAATAAAAATGCAACTTAAAAAAGTTTCATTCCAATTAGGGTGCAAAATATAAGAAATTTTATCGTTTAAGTCAACAAAAAAATTGATTTTTTTTGTTAATTTGAGAGAAAATGCAACTCAAAGTGCAATTTTTCATCATCAGAAATTGTAAGCAAACCAACGCTTGGAGGCTTTCCGCTTCGTGACATAGTTGCGGAACCGGGATTGAAGAAAAGAATGTCATTGGTACCGTTTCTCAAGTCTGCGATGTGTGTATGTCCATAAATGATTGCATCAAAATCATCTGTGAGGAATTTTTTTACTGACGGAAAGATTCTCATTGATTGATCGAAAAAACGATGCGTGAGCAAAAAACGAAAATTGTCAATCCTGATTATTTTCTGTTCGGGAAAAATAGTACATAGCGGATAGCCATCTACGTTTCCGCAAACGCACTGAACCGGCGCAATTATTTTTAATTCATCGATCAAGTGAGCTGCACCAACATCACCTGCGTGCCAAATTTGATCCACATTAGCAAATATTTCGAATACCTGATTCGATAATTTCCCATGCGTGTCTGAAATTATTCCAATTTTTTTCAACCTTTGCTCCTGCACAAATTTTACAAAATAATATCAACTTTTTTTTATTTTGAAAGTTCCCAATAACAGGAGGAATTTCATTTTTCAGTGAAAATCTGTGAAAAAAATGCCGCAATAAAACAATAAAAGGTTTCAAAATTTTGACGGAACACTGCTTTCAATTGCTGCGGGGTGTTTGATGTGCGTAATCGCTAATGCAGCGAACAGAGCAACTGAACCGATTGCTCCCCACAAGATCAAAGGTACGTGCAAAAAGTGATCCAGTAGAATGCCACCATAAAAAGGGCCGAAAGAGCGTCCCATACCCTGAAAAAGTCCGTAAAATCCCATGTAGGAACCGCGTTCCGATTCCGGAGCCCAGTTGGAAGTGATGGTCGTGCCTGTGGGAATGAAGAAAATTTCGCCGAAGGTGAGCACGACGATGGCTATTGCCAGCATCAGGAAGCTGGTGCTGATACCAATCAGTAGCATGGCTACTGCTGCGAGAAAAGCGCCCAGAGCTAATGCAGAAGATAACCGCATACGATTGATCCATTTAATCCCCGGCAGTTGAAAGAGAATGATGGTAATACCGTTGATGGAATAAAGGTAGCCGAGCAGAATTTTGGAAATTTTTACATGTTCCACGGCGAAAACTGACATCGTCGAGTAAGGCTGTGACAACACTGAAAAAACCAAAAAACACAAAAAACAGTAAAAGACAAACTGGCGGTTTCGTGATAATCGTTTCAGTGATTGCAGGTTAAAATTGCTTTTTCTTGTTTCAGAGACAGAGTCGGGAATGTAATAGATGACTATGAAAATTACTAAAATAAATAACCCGGAGGGGATCAAAAATAGCAAAGAATAGCTTATTGATGCCAGATAGCCTCCGATTGCGGGACCGATTGCCCAGCCAAAATTTAGGCCGATGCGTTGATAGCTGTAAGCCTCAACGCGATTTTTGGGTTCGACGAGATCGGAAATCAACGCATCTGCCGCTGGCATAAACATAGCGCCAAATCCGTAAGAGAGAATCACAAAAAGGCCAAGAAAGTAAATGGGGAAATGATAAAAAACCGTGATCGCCAGCAACAGAAATGACAGCGCGCGGCCTATTCCTGCGATAATCATTATTTTTCGTCTGCCAAGTTTGTCTGAATAACCGCCACCCACAATTTGAGAAAATGCTCTGGCAATTGCGGCGCCAAGGAAAAATGTGCCGATGATTGTCATAGGCACACCTTGCTCTGAGTAGAGGTAAACGCTGATGAAAGGCAGGATAATGGAAAAGCCGAGCGCATTGATGACGCGAATGGCGACCAGATACCAGACGCGCTTATCGAATGAGTTAAATTTGCTATTTATCTTGTTGATTTTTCGTTGAATTTTTTGCTGCATGGAATCAAACCTGATTCATCATGGGAAAGAGTTCCATCTGCGTTTCGTAAAGTCCGATCTGTTTTATGATTTCATTCAAACGCGAGGTGTCTTTTTCAATGTCGAGGTCATCCGTATCAACTACCAACACGCGGTATTTTTTTGAATATTCTTCGACCCATTTATCGTAGTAAATGTTCAATTGCGCCAAATATTCTTTGTCAATTTCCCGCTCAAATTCCCTGCCGCGTTTGCGGATGCGGGACAAAAGCGTCCAGGTGGACGCTTTGAGGTAAATGATCAAATCAGGGAAACGCAGCACGTTCAAAATTGCTTCGTATAATTCGCGATAGTTAAGATAGTCCACATCGGAAATGTTATCCCGATCGTGAAGAATACGGGCGAAGATTTCGGCATCTTCAAAAATTGTGCGGTCCTGAATACAGGTGCTGGTTGTTTTTTGAATTTCCTGATGCGCTTTGAAGCGGTGCGTCAGGAAAAAAATCTGAGAATGGAAACTCCAGCGTCGCATATCCTTGTAAAAATCCTCGAGATAGGGATTTTCTTTTACTTTTTCATAATACGCCCGCCAGCCAAATTTTTCGCTCAGTAATTTTGTCCACGTGGTTTTTCCGACTCCAATATTACCCGCGATGGCAAAGAAATAATTTGACTTCAATTTTATTTCCCCAAATTATTTTCGTTAATAACTTAACTTTTACAAAAGATAGTTTATTTCTTTAAAACAGAAAAACAGGAAAAATTAACCACAAGATCACAGAGATTTTTTATTGTCTTCTATTAAGATTAATCTTTAGGATGATAACAAAATTTTTGCAACTCTGATTCTCAATTTTTTGCTTTGCGAACTTTGTGTCTTCTCTGTAAACTCTGTGGTTAAAGATAAATTTGCGAAAGTTTAGTTAATAAATTGTATGCGCTTGCCTTTTTGCGTGAGAACTGTGTCTCTCAACCATTTTTTATTGTTCGGTTCGGGATAATCTGTTGTGTAATGCAGTCCGCGGCTCTCTTTTCTGTGCAGCGCGCAATTGATGATGAGCTGTGCGACCAGCGCAATATTGCGCAATTCGAGTAAACCGGCGGAGATAATCGTTTTCTTGTAAAAAAGCTCAATTTCCCTGACTATCAGGTTGATTCTCCGTTGGGCGCGTTTCAGGCGAAGTGTGGAACGCACAATACCCACGTAATCCCACATCAGCGATTGAATTTCATCTTTGTCATGAGAGATTAATACCCATTCTTCGTGATTAAATGTTCCTTCATCATTCCACGCTGGGAAAAGCGGGAATTTCATTTTCGTTTTAAAATCGAAATTTGCAACAATGTGATTGTAAGCCTGATGTGAAAAAACATGCGCTTCTAAAAGTGAGTTGGAAGCCAGACGATTCGCGCCATGGACGCCGGTACAGGCGACTTCGCCTGATGCGTAGAGATTTTCAATGCTGGTTCTGGCGTTCAAATCCGTCCGGATTCCACCGCACATGTAATGCGCCGCTGGTACGACCGGAATGGGCTGTTTGGTGATATCAATGCCAAAATTCAGGCAGCTTTGATAAATGTGGGGGAAGCGCAGTTTTACATCATCTTCATTTTTATGAGTAATGTCCAGATAAACAAAGTCATCACCGCTTTTTTTTAACTCTGCGTCGATGGCGCGGGCAACAATGTCTCTGGGCGCAAGTTCTGCCATGGGATGATATCTTTTCATAAATTGATCGCCGCGCTGAGTCATCAGTCTCGCTCCAAAGCCGCGCACTGCTTCCGAAATGAGAAAAGAATTTGCGCCGGGCACATAAAGCGTCGTGGGATGAAATTGCATGAATTCCAGGTTGGCAATTTGTGCGCCTGCCCGATATGCCATGGCAATGCCATCGCCAGTGGCAATCGCCGGATTTGTTGTGTGCAAATAGACCTGTCCGCTGCCGCCAGTAGCGAGAACAGTTGCCCTGGCTAAAAATTGTTTGATGATTTTGTTTTCAATGTCAAAAACATAGGCGCCCCAGCAATGAGGATGTTCTGGTTCATCTCCTGAAAAATCCGGCAAATGATGTTCTGTGATCAGATCAATGGCGATGTGCTGCTCAAAAATTTGCACTCGCGGATGATTTTTTATCGCTTCCAGCAAAGAAAGCTCAATCGCCTTTCCTGTTAAATCTTTGGCGTGGACGATCCTGTTTTTGCTGTGCCCGCCTTCGCGACCCAGATCAAGTTCGTCTTCGTA
>NATN01000122.1 GCA_002085355.1 Candidatus Zhuqueibacterota bacterium 4484_87
CCACACCTTCCGGCTGATACCAGTGGGGGCCAAAATTAAGAAAATAATCAGGTTCACCATCTCCGTTTTCATCAAGATAATAATGCACATAAAAATAAGTCGTATCCGTTAAAATTGTTCCGGAAATTGTCACAGTTTCCAATGAATCAGGCCACTCCATGCGATGCCACCAATTTTCAACTGGTTCGCGCCACACCAAGCCGTTGATCTCAAAAACGATGATGACTGATAAAATTGGGTTATCGTGGACAATTCCGACAATTTCCACGGTGTCGCCTGCTTGCGGTCGTTGAGCACCGCTTTCCGGTTGATACCAATCCGGGCCAAATGCCAATCCGTAATCTCCGATTCCATCGCCGTCAACATCCAGCAAGTACGAAATTCGAGAGAGAGAATCTTGTAGAACCACGCCTTCTACCGTCACTGTTTCCAGCGAATCAGGCCAGGCACCATTGCCGTGGTGACGTCCCATATCCTGGGCTGCTAATTGCATTGAAAAAAGCAATAACCCAACCATTACGATAGTTACAATCCATGTCGATGAGATACGTGCACTTGATTTCATAGGTTAACCTCCGTGTGATTTGATATAATTACAAATTCTCCAGTGCTGCAAAATGAGCCACCGGAGAATTTGCGTTAATTGATTATTTGTTTGGCTGAACCTGTTGATTTGCTCTGTTTCCTTTTGGACCAGTGCCATCGCACACGCCGGTTCTGTTTCCGTTCCCAGCTTTATTGCCATTTCCAAAACCACCGCGTCTTCCGCGTCCGCGGAAAGTTCGGCTGCTTGCCTGATTGTCGTTTATCCCATCACCATCTCTGTCAATGTAACTTTTTCCCTGTGCAGCTTTTCTATTTTTGGGACCCGTGTAATCGGGATCGACGCCATTTGGAATACCATCGCCGTCATGATCCGGAGCATTATCGTTAAAGCCATCTCCATTTTTATCAACGAATCGATATCCGTGTTGTATTTTGCTGGGATCAATTTTTACTTGCTGCTGCGCTGATTTGTCTTTTGCTTTATTATTATTATCTGTCTGTTGGGCAAAAACTGCCACAACTGAAAATAAGAAAAAGACAGAGAGTCCTGCAAATACCGTTAACATTTTGCTCTTCATTTCATACCTCCATTAAAATTGGTCAATTGAATTTATTTTTTGTCCGGTTGCCATTTGCCCTGATTAATTCAACTACTGTGCCAGTCCTTTTTGTCTTTCAGCGAAAGATTTTTTTATTTCTGGTGTCTAAATACTAAGACACTTCATAAAAAAATATCGAAAACCAACGGCTAATAAAATTGCACGAACAGGAAATTCTCCAAAAAATTGCCACCGGCGACATAAACGCGTTTAAACGACTATTTGAAAAATATCAAACATCAGTATTTAATCTATGCTATCGATTTTCAAAGAATCGCCAAGAAGCCGAAGATTTATGCCAAGACGTATTTTTAAAAATCTTTAAAGCAGCGCATACCTTTCGCCAGCAGTCTCACCCCTCTACCTGGATTTACCGCATCACGATTAACCTTTGCCTTAATCACAAACGTAAAAAGAACCGCCATACGTGGCTATCGTTGCAAGATTTAGCTCAAGGAAAAAATTCCCAAGAACATGACATAGAGGATGACAGCCAGATCACTCCTATAGAGCAACTTGAACTTTCAGAAAGAGAAAAAATAGTCCAGCAGGCAATTAAAGCGCTCCCGAAAAACCAGCGCATCGCTTTCATATTGCAAAGATACGAACACATGTCTGTAAAAGAAATTGCAGAAATTCTGGGTTGTTCAGAATCTTCGGTTCAGTCTCGGTTATCACGAGCAAGAGAAAACCTCGCAAAGAAACTGCTTCCATTGGCGCGAGAGATTTGATTGAGCGAATGATTTCTAATCTGACAGTGTCTAATTCAAAGAGGAGACAAAACTTAATGAAATGTGCGAAGGTCAAAAAAAGGCTAATTGCCTTTATAGAAAACGATTTAAATCAGCAGGAACATCGTGAAATTCACCTGCATCTGGAACACTGTGAGCAATGCAGGCAGGATTTTGCTTTCCTGAAAAAATTGTATACTCCAAACTCGCAAGTGAAACGAGTAAAGCCTGGATATTTTCTCTGGGAAAAAATCTATTTGCAGATTGAAAATGCACGATTGAAAACGCCGTGGGAAATCCGGTTAAAAGCATTGATTCCACGACTTGCTTTCGCAGCAGCAATTTTTTTATTACTCATTTCAGGAATCGCATTTGGAGTTTATCTGGGTAGCTATTCAGACGCCTCCACATTAACAAACCAATCCATTACGGCAGAAATCGCGCCCACAGAAGAATTGACAAAGGAAACTTATCTTGATGCGTTTGATACTATTCCACCGGAATCAATAGCCGGCGTGTATTTTTCGCTTCAAACAACCGATAAGAATATACGATAGAAATAACTAATATTTTTTTAACAATATCAAACGAAAAAGAATAGTTTGAAAGCCATGAAGAAAAAATTGTTTTTATTAGGGCTTATTTTTCTGACAATCATTAATTTGTCTGCTTTGGGGACAATAACCTATCACAGATATTGCCAGAGAAACGCTGCCTGTCCGATGAATAAAACTGAAAATTTACGTGGCCAGGCTTTGTGTCAAAACCTGGAATTAACTGACGATCAAATCAAACAGATGCGAGAGATGAGTCATATTTTTCACGCTAAAACAGACACCCTCGCAGATATTTTACAAGTTAAACGGCTGGGGTTGTTAGATCTGTTGAAAGAAAATCATGCATCGAAGGATCAGATACTTGCTTACGTAAATGACATTAATGAGCTACAAAAAAAATTGCAATTCGAGGTCATCAATTATTTATTGAACCAAAAAGAAATCCTAACCCCCAAACAGCAGCAAAAACTAGAACATTTGATCGAACAGCGTCTTAAAAGAGAAACCATCCATTTTAAATCAACAGGATTTGATTTCATCGAAGGGACTTGCAATCATAAATGTGAAAATTCTAATCAAATTGATACATTAAAATTAAATTAACCAGAAAGGAAACATCTATGAAATCCTGGAAAATTTTAGGAACTCTTGTTTTAGCGCTTTTGTTGCTGGTTAGCTTTGCTGTTTTTTCTACAGCTCAAGACAAAAAGCAAGACAAAACAAAAAAAACCACTGTCAAGGTGGAAAAGCAGAAGGTTGTTAAGGCAAAATTAAATCAGGCCAAATCCAAATGTACACACGACGCAAAAAAAGACAAAATTAGCAAAACTCTGAAAGGAAAAGTCTTGATCCACAAAGAACATGATTGTGGAAATTGCGCCGAAGCTAACCACGAGCTCAACACTGAATGTGAACACGAGAAAACACAGTGCGAGCATGAAAAGACGGAAAAGAAAACTAATAAAGAGTCATTTATGGCGGCTATTACTTTTGATTGCATTCGTTGTAGTGCTAAAACAGATATCTTTTGATACAACCCTTTTTTATTTCATTCCCAATTTTTCCAATCGCGACCGCAAATGACGCTCCGTAATCCCCAGCAACCTGGCTGCTGCGCTTTGATTTCCTCCGGATTGAGACAGAGCCTCGCGAATCATTTCTTTTTCGAACGTTTGCAGCTTGTTCTGATAGCCATCCTGAAGATGATAGGGATCAAGAATCGCGCGTTCGGATTTTGTTTTCATCGGCGCCGGCAGGTCTTTTTGCATGATTAGTTCCCCGCGACACATCACAACACCGCTTTCAATCATATTTTCCAGCTCTCTGACATTTCCCGGAAATTCATATTTCATCAGAAAATCCAAAGCTTCGCGAGTGATGCCCTGAACCGGTTTGTCGTTTTGTTTCGCATATTTCTTTATGAAAAAATCCACCAAAGGGGGAATGTCTGCTTTTCGTTTGCGCAAAGGCGGGATCCAAATGCTCACCACATTCAACCGGTAAAACAAATCATCCCGAAAACTGCCATCTTCCAACATTTTTTCCAGAGGTCTGTGGGTGGCAGCAATAATTCGTACGTCTGTTTCAACGGTTTTGTTGCTCCCCAGCCGTTCGATTTGACCAAACTGAATGGCTCGTAGCAATTTCACTTGCACTGACAACGGAATATCTCCAACCTCATCAATGAAAAGCGTTCCGGAGTGAGCCTGTTCAAACCTGCCGATACGCTGCTGCGTCGCTCCTGTGAAAGCACCTTTTTCATGGCCAAAAAGCTCGCTCTCCAGTAAATTTTCCGACAACGCCGCAACGTTCACAACCACAAACGGCTTATCTCGACGCGGGGAAGCAAAATGAATAGCTCGGGCGATCACCTCTTTCCCGGTTCCGCTCTCTCCGCGAATGAGCACGGTCGCCTTACTCGGCGCCACTCGTGCTGCCGTATTGAGTACATTTTCCATCTCATTGCTTCGCGAAATTATTCCCCCGAAAGAATAGCGGCTCACAAGCTGCTCTTTCAGCGCCCGATTTTCTGCCTGCAAATCTCGTTTTTCCGCGACACGTTCAATTAAAATTTCCAGGTCATCCAAATTAATGGGCTTGGTTAAATAATCGTAAGCGCCCGATTTCATCATTTCAACAGCATTTTCCACATTGCCGTACGCCGTCATCACAACAACATCGATTTCCGGGTTTAATGCCTTGATTCGTTTCAGCACTGTCAAGCCGTCCCATTCCGGCATGCGGAAATCGGTCAAAACAAGATCTATGGCATTTTTTTCTGCAAGCGTCAACCCCTCTTTTCCGCTGGTCGCCGTGAAAATTTTGTATTTTCTCCGCTGCAAATAGCTTTTCAATGACAGCAATTGTGCTTCTTCATCATCAATAATCAAAATGGACAATTTTTCCATGAAAACTTTCCCCATTCCTGAATTTATAAGAAAATTCATTTCTTCTATTTTTAAATCATAATTTCAAACAAAATTATTCAGACTTCACTTCCACCACTTCAATGGGAAGCCGAATCACAAAAAACGCTCCTTTTGTTTCACCTTTTTCAGCAAAAATGACGCCACCATGCTCGTAAACAATGCGCTGAACAATGCTCAGCCCAATACCAGTACCCCTGGCTCGCGTGGTAAAATAGAGATTGAAAATTTTCGAGCGAATTTCTTCTGGAATTCCCGGGCCTGTATCAGCTACTGTAATTTTTAATTCGTTTTCACCCGAGCGTTCCACAGAGATATTAATTTCACCTTCCTCTTTCATGGCGTCGATTGAATTCTGGATCAAATTCATAAAAACCTGCTGCATTTGTACCCTGTCCCAACGCACATCTTTTTTCCAATTAAGCTGTAAATTCAATTTCATGGCATGTTTCTGCAACAATGGCAGATACTGACGCTTCAGAGAAGCAAAAAACTCCGCCAGACTGAACTTTTCCGGATGCACAGGCATGGGGCGAGCAAATTGGAGAAATTGTTCTATCGACTCATTTATACGGCGGACTTCCCGAACTACCAGTGACGCTAATTGATGATACTCCTCTGCGTCTGACTGTGGCTCAAAATCTTTGTTAAGCTGCTGCACAATTGTGCCGATGGTATTGAGCGGGTTACGAATTTCATGCGCTACACCGGAGGCAAGCTCTCCCATGGCAGACATCCTCTCATGTCGCTGAATCTGCGCCTGCAATTGCTGCTGTTCCGTGAGATCACGAATGACAAGAATGATATTTTCCCGATCCTGCTCATCATGAAATTTTGCGCCCGACACGAGCAAAACCCGAAGTTGGTCTTTTATTTTGCACTCAAATTGATTCATCTCTGATGCTGATCGTAAAATTTTATCGCACTGATCAGACGAAAATACTGTTTTGAGATTCTTGTTCAGCGCATCGGACGCTTTGATTTGAAATATTTCTTCTGCGGCGCGGTTCCACAGACTGATGCGCTGATCCGGATCGAGCACAATGATGGCATCGCTGACATTTTGAATGACATTCGACGAATATGTTTCTACGATTTGATATTGCTTTTCCAGCAAACTATAATTCTGCCTGATGAAAATAAAAGTGACCACCATAAAGCCAAAAACCAATAAAATAATGCTGATGATAGCAATCCGCCGATAGAGACGGGCTTTAATTTGATTCAGCGGATCCATGGAAATTCCCAGGCGAAAAATACCCACGAAAAATCCATCAAAATAGAACGACTGCACTGCCTCAAAAATAGTCCCTTCACCAAAAGGGAATTCGCGCGTGTGCAGCAAAGTATCGCGCGTTGCTGCCAGCAAAAACGGTGAATCAGAAATTTTATCCATACTTCTCACATTTCCGGCAGCGGCAATGATCCCGGTCGAATCCTGCAAAACCACATATCGAATCCCTTTGTTGGAGCCGATCTCTTTTAAAAGAGAACCAAAGCCGATTTCCCGGCGAAATGCCAGCAGCTCTGCAGCATCCAGATTCAATACAATTGCCCCTCGATCTTCCGTGGCGAGGGCAATGATGTATCTCATGCCCTCTTCTTTTTCAGCGCGATGATAGCCGATGATCAGCGTATCCCGGACGCCGGCAAAAATAGGCGCCAAATTTTTCCGTGCCGTCCGTTCCAAAAAATCGCTGCGCCGTAACTGCGGATGACTGGAAAAGAGCAACCTGCCGTCCGAACGAAAAATTTGAATGCGAAAAACATGATATTCTTCGGAAAATCGGCGCAGAAACTCATTGCTGATCTTATTTTGCTGCAACAAATATCTGAGAAACATGGCGTCATTGAGCAGGCGATCTTCTAAAAACATTTCCAAATGATCGTATGTCAATAAAGCGTTTCGTGAGGACGAGATGACGGTAGCAAGCAGGGTACTCGCATGTTCCTCCATCAAATCCAGCAACTCTTGTTTGCTCTGATGCAGTTCAATCAGTGCAGACGAAAACATGACCAGCGCCAATGCCAGAAAAACGAAAATTAAGCTTTTAGGCTGTAAAAATATTTTTTTTCTGATTCTACTTTCCGCCATTCCATCCTCACTGCTTTTTGAGGCAGTGTTTTTAACGAAATTCGTCCTTAATCAATTAATCCGTTTGCTTTCCGCCCTTTTTTGCTCATGGGATCGCCAGGATAGCCCAGCGCTTTCCAGTCGAGTCTGCCTTTGGTTTTATGGTGACAATCCCAGCATTTCAGCGCCTTTTCTTTTGGGGCGACCATGTGATTCACCGGAATGAAAAATTCCGTTTCCACAAAGCCATATTCACCGGAAAAATCCAGCCCCACGGATTCCATCCCTAATTTTGAAGCAAGGCTCCAATCAAACGTCTTCCAATAGCCATTTTCGCCAAATAACTTGGGCACGATCAAATAGTTATATTTCTTGTCATAAATTTGTTTGCCGCGCATTTTTTTGAAGGGATAAATTTTAGCATCTGCATCGCGAATATTTCCCATCAGTTGATTCAGCTTCACGACTTTATCGGGATTAATCTTGTAGCCCGGCGTGTAATATCGAATCCTGCCATTGTACCAGTGGTACTCAGGTACGAAATTTTTCGCCCATTTAAACGAGCCTTTCTTTTTGCTATAGGTATCTTTTCCGAATTCATCTTTAGGAGAAGTCTCGTCTCTCCCTGCTGTTGACCAATCCCACCAGATTTTAGTCGGATTTCCGCGCCCGACAAGCGGAATGTGACAGGTTTCACACGCCACAGCAGAGACATGTTGGTTCAGTCTTTCTTTTTCATGAGGTGCGCTATCGTGACAATCCAGACAACTGATGTGCTCGTCCATTTTTGCGCCGTGGAATACGCCTTTGATATCGTGATTTTCTGTTTGGTGACATTCAGTGCAGGAAAAATCCTGCCCCCCCATGTGCACATCCAGGTCTTTGCTCGGTTTGAGTAGAGAATCATCCAGGTCAGCGTGTTTGACGCCGTTAGCGCCGCCTCCGTAGAAATGACACGTGCCACAATTCTCTCGATTTGTTGCGCCGACGCTGCGGGCAACAGCCACTAAATCCACATTGGGATCAGGCATTCCTGCGCCTGGCGGCATTTTTTTATATGTGCCCGTTTTATCATGGCAAATCAAGCAGTCAATATTGTTGGGATCGGAAAAATCGAAATTTTTATCTTTCCAACCGTAGCCGATGTGGCAACTGGTGCAACGAGGCCAGTTCGAATTAACAGCTATACAGAAATTGTTAATCATATTTTCCTTGCCCAGATTTTTCTTTTCCCCGGACAAAGAGACTGTTTCGCCTTGCCAATGCCAATGTCTTGTTTGCAAAATTGCATCTCCGACCTCTTCATGGCAGGTGAGACAGGTTTCTGTCACTTCCTGCGGCGAAGAAAAGGGACCTTCGATTTCCTGATGTTCTTCCTGAGCCCATGCAGCGTTCGAAACAACAAGCGAAAAAATCAGCAAAACAACAATCCGTTTGACCATTGCTGTCTCCTTTTTTTAATCAATTGATCGACTTTTATTTTTCCTGATGTTTTTTACACAAAATCAAATCGTCCACAGAAACGACGCCATTCCCAAAATCTTCTTCCAGTTCATTCAGGCTAAAAACTTTTCCTATATCCCGCCAATAATTTCCAGTAATATCATAACCACCGACAGAGTATCCTTTTTCAATGAGATCAAGATAAGTATCAATAATGGAAAACCGTCCCTCGCGAGCCATTAAATTGAAAATTTCCGGTGAAATAACATGAATCCCACAAAATCCCAGCCGACGCACTGATCCCACTGGTTCCCGGCGAAGACGTGTGCGTTTTCGTATAACATCTTCGTGACCGCAAATTTGATTCATTTCATCAATCAGCAAAAAACGCGTCGTTTTCCTTTCTTTCACAACCAGCGTGGCAATATTTTTCCCAGCACGATGAAAATCGATCGCTGTTTTAAGATCAGCCGTAGAGAGAATGTCCACATTATGGACGATAAAAGGATCGCTGGTTTTCAAAAATGACGCTGCTTTTTGAATGCCGCCGCCCGTTCCCAAAATATCAGCCTCAATAGAAAATTCGACGTGAATATCAAACGAGTTATTTTTTCTGACAAAATCTTTGATTTGATCGGGGAAATGATGCAGATTTATTACAATTTCTGTAACGCCGCAATTTTTCAACTTACGAATGATAAATTCCAGCATTGGCATCCCATGCACCGGCACCAGCGCTTTGGGAATTGTTTCTGTCAGCGGTTTGAGTCGTGTGCCAAATCCAGCGGCTAAAATCATCGCTTTCATGGCTGCCCTCGCTCCAGTTCCGTGTGGTGCAATTTCACTGTAATGGGTTTTTCTGCCAAATATCTCCGCATGTGTTCTGCGCAATACACTGAACGGTGCTGACCGCCCGTGCAGCCAAATGAAATCATCAAATGAGCAAATCCCCTCTCAAGATAATTTTCTATGGCAAGATCAACAATCTTCTTCGCCGCTTCCAAAAATTCCTTCACCTGCGAATATTTTTCCAAATAAGAAATAACCTCCGCATCCTTTCCCGTCAAATCCGCATATTCCGGTTCTCTACCCGGATTAGGCAAAAACCGACAATCAAAAACAAAGCCGCCATTATTGTCCGTTTCATCTTCTGGAATACCTGATTTTTGATAGCCGAAGCTAAAAAGATCAATCACCAATTCTGTCACTGCTCTTCTCCCATGCGATACAATTCTTCATCCTTGACCAGCCCTTCATAAATGCGGTGCAGCGTCGGGATCAAATTGAAAATCTCCAGATTTTTATCCAATAAAATTTGCAAATTTTTCAGCGCGAACGGCACGCTTTTAAAAAAATGTTTTTTCTTTTTGACAACAGACAAATAACCGTAAGCACCGAACGCCTGCATCATGCGAATGAGAACGAATCCGTAAAAATAGCGCATAAAGCGATTCTCATTCACTGAAGCCACTTCATTCACTTTTTCCAAGTAATTTGCAATCAATTCCTCACGAAAATCTTGTGGCAAATTTGCTTTAGCGTCAAAAAGCAGCGATGCTACATCATACTGCAGCGCGCCTTTGCGCCCGGATTGATAATCAATAAAATAAGGAACCCCCTCTTTGATCATCACGTTTCTGGACTGAAAATCGCGATACAAAAAATATTTTCTGTCTTCTTCCAACAAGAAATCAATCAGCGCATTAAAATCACGTTCGACTTCACTCTGAACAACTTCTCCCTTGTAAAAAACTTCCAGAAAGCGATTCAAAAAATAGTGCAAATCCCAATTCATGGAATGCCTGCCAAAAATAACGTGCTGATAGCAAAAAGTGTAATCAATACCGGCGCCCGCCTTTACTTGAAAATTCGGCAGATATTCAATTACCTGACGGTACATGTTCCGAATTTCATCAGTAAACCCATCTCGTTTACGAATTTCGCACATCCAATCGAAAAGCGTCCACTCACCGAGATCCTCTTCCAGATACACGCCATTCTCTAAATCCTCTGCGTAAATTTCCGGCACGCGCAGACCCTGCCGATGAAAATGATTGGTGAACTCCACAAACGCTACGTTTTCATCAAAGTCATTCCCAATGATGCCAATCACCGTATGCGCGTCAAAAAATACGCGATAAATTTTCCGGTCTGAACCATCGCCTTTCAGCGGAATAATTTTATCAGGCTCGACGTCATAAGTTTTGTAAAATAGTTGTTTCAACCGTTCCATTGATTTTATCCTGAAAATTTAACTTTATTAATTTAAAAAATTAAACCGATAAAGCAAACATTTTTTTCAAATCATTCACTTTTCGGTTTATGTCCGACGGAAAAATTTAACAAAACCAGGGCAAAAAAGTTCACCTATGCCGGCATTTTATTCCCGATCTACGGGCAAATCCATTGCTCTGCCTCATTTTTTTCATCATAGCTGGTTTTAAATGAAACAGGATTTTTTTGTTGCTTATCTTATTGAAAAGTTTTATATTTAAGAAAAGACGAGGCGGGATGGCAGCGAGAATTTTCTTTTTAACTGAAAACTAGAAATTACTTCTCTTGTTCCAGTGCGGCACTGATTTGCCGTCTCATGTCATCGAGAAATTGCTGTTTCTGAGCA
>NATN01000123.1 GCA_002085355.1 Candidatus Zhuqueibacterota bacterium 4484_87
AGCCTTACGGCTTAATTCCTAAATTGAATTGGAGTTAAGGCGTCAGCCTTTTAAAAACAATCAATTAGCGGCTTATGTTCGATTTTAACTAGTCATTCACATTTAAAGTTTACTAATCTACTCAAGTTTATCTGTGATATTTTTGAATT
Source organism: Candidatus Zhuqueibacterota bacterium 4484_87 (assembly GCA_002085355.1). Classification (GTDB taxonomy): domain Bacteria; phylum Zhuqueibacterota; class Zhuqueibacteria; order Thermofontimicrobiales; family Thermofontimicrobiaceae; genus 4484-87. Next base: position 150 of record NATN01000123.1, read on the forward strand.
AGTTTAATGAGGGCTTGAAATGTATTTTCGACAAACAAGTATTAAATCGCAGATAATTTTTCTGTTGGTTATTCTTGCTGTTGTCATTTTTTTGATTGTTGTTACTAAAATGGGTGCTTTTAAAATGAGCGCCCCTTTGCGGATTTTCCCCCATTTTGAGGGGAAGGAAACCATCGCAGGCAATATTTATTACAATAAAACCTATCTGTTCGGCATTTCTCGACCAAACACGCGCTGGCGGATTGCGTCGGAGAGAAATTTGAAACAACCTCCGGATTTGGGTTTTCGTGCAGAAACGCTGGATAGTGCCCATTGGGTGGCAAAGCTCATTCGCTATTCAGGGGACGAAATTTGGGGGGACGTTTTGGTAGCGGCATTACCTTCGGATTCATCAAAAAATTCGGTCTGGTGGGCGCAAAAATTTTTAAGCGAAATTTCGGCTACTTTTTCGCCGCTCGATTCGCTTGTCATCACGCAGAATGTCACGCCGCGCGGCAGCGGCATTTTTCAAAGTGCATTTTTCATGGTCGAATTGCCTGAAAAAGATACGATTGAATATCCGGTTATGGTGCCATTGTTTCGCATTAGGAATGATTTTGCCATTGCCATCATTTGTCGCGCGAGATTTGATACTTACGATTTAGTGAAAGCTGATTTTGAAAAGATATTGTCGAGCTTTGAATGGTTTCAGGAGTAGAGAAGTTTGAATTTAATCCGACAAATTCAATTCTTCACTTTTTTTTGCGATATTTGCATTGCCAGTGGGGATTTTGCTGCTTATAACCAAATTTGCAAGAGTTCATTAATTTGACATCAAAATAAGTTTTAGTGATAGAATTTTAAAATTGGAAAAAAGTGAACGTGCCACAGATCTTTTTATCAACCTGGGCAATAAAAAAATCCATCGAATCAGGCGAGCGTTCTGTTTTTGATCTTCCGGCATTAGCTGCGGTCCACAAATTTCAGGGAGTAGAAATAATCGACCGGCATTTGCCCGATTTGAGCCAGGAGACATTTTCAGCGTTGAAGAAAAAGCTCGCCGATGCTGACCTGCACGTATCTCTCGGTGCAACAACCGATTTTACTGCTGATTCGCCCGAAACATTGAACGCACATTTCTCTGGAGAATATTAAAAGTCAGAAAAAATTGACAAATTGGTTGCAAAAAGCAGGAATTTTTCATATCTTGCATAAGCTGACAATCGAGGCAAAAAAGCCTCGTCCTTTGGCCAAAAACGAAATACAGCGAGTCCTGCGCGCGCTCGATGATCTTGTGCCATTGGCGGAAAAAAAGAAAATTCCGCTGGCTATTGAGAATCATTGGGGTATTTCTACTTTGCCCGAAAATATTCTTTTTTTTCTTAATCATTATTCTTCAGACTATCTTGGCGTTTGCCTTGATTTGGGTAATTTCTCTCAGCAACAAAATCGCTATTCTGAATCAGAAAAACTTCTGCCGTTCGCTAAAGAGATTCATGCAAAAAGCTACAGTTTCGCGGGCGACGGAGAAGAGGTAAATTTGAACTATAAGCGATTCGTGAAGCTAATCAGAGAAGCTGATTTTTCGGGCCCCATAGTGGTTGAGTATGAGGGAAGAGGCAACCAGTTACAGCACAGTTTGATGACGAGAGACTTGATTTTGAAATATTGGAGCTGAAAAGAAGAGAAAATATTCTCATTTTGATAAGTTGGAACTTATCTTCCGGATTTAAATTGAATAATTATCGTGTTTCAATAATGTTTGAGATTTTAATGGGGAAAAACAGCAGTCTAAAGCATTATTTGCTGAAAATGTGATTATTTCGGGTCTTTGCTCGAAAGCAAAAAGAGGGGCATAAAAATTGGTTCGGCTGGCTGTTGTAACAGACGAAATTTCTAAAGATTTTCTGACGGCTATAAAATATGGGATACAATGGGGTGTTCGCGATTTTGAGCTGCGGTTTTTGAAGTCAGGCCGGGTTCCGTTCATCTCAAAAGAAGAAGTTGAGTCGATTATTCGATATAAAAAAGAATACAATGTCAGGATTTCTGCTTTATCACCAGGCTTGTTCCAGGTAACGTTACGTGATGAAAGAGAGTTAAAAAATCAATTAGAAAAACATATTTACGAGACGTTTCGACTTGCAGACAGGCTGGAAACCAATCGCGTTATCATTTTCGGATTTAAACGATATCCGCGGGAACCGGAAACGAATTACATCCAAATCATTCATATCCTTACAAGAATGGCATCTCTGGCAGGAAAATACGGCTTCACTTTATTATTGGAAAATTTACCGAATACCTGGGCCGACAGCGGGGAAAAGACAGCGAAAATTTTGAGCGATGTCAATTCCAGATATTTACAGGCAAACTGGGATCTGGCTAACGCCTATGTCTCAGGAGAGATCCCTTATCCTTATGGTTATTTGGCAATCAGACATTATCTTTCCGCTATTCATGTGAAAGATATTCGTGAGAATCAAAGCGGGAAATTTGAATACGTTCCGGTCGGCGACGGGGAAATCGACTGGGAAGGGCAGGTCCGCTCAATTATGAGCGCCAGCGAAGGAAATTTTTTAACCATCGAAACGCATTGCCAACCGCAAGCGGAAAATTCGCATCTGAATATAGTGAGGATGCAGGAGTTGATTGAAAAATACAAACTGAATGAAAATTATATTGTGAAATAGAATGCAGTTTTTTTGATTTACATTTTGATGAGCATAACAATATTGGAAAGTCATAATTAATTTTAGCTAATGAATTGTGTAATTGTAAGCGATATTTGAAAAAACGAACAGATTAGGAGACAAGAAAATGGCGAAATTAGCGATTAATGGCGGCGCTCCGTTGCGGACAAAACCATTCCCGAAATGGCCTGTGTACGATGAAAAAGAAAAGCAGTATTTGATTGAAGCGTTGGAAAGTGGAAAGTGGGGGGCGTTGCATGGAAATCGTGTGAAGAGTTTTAGTGAAAAATATGCTGCCTATCACGAGGCAAAGCATGGAATTTGCGTGAACAGCGGCACAACAGCGCTGAAGATCGCGCTTTCGTCCGTGGGAATTGGTCAGGGTGATGAAGTGATTCTGCCTGCCTATACGTTCATCGCGACCGCAACAGCGATTTTGGATGCTGGCGCTATTCCTGTTTTTGTTGATATTGATCCTGATACTTACAACATCGATGTGGATAAAATCGAAGAGGCAATTACGGAACGTACTCGCGGCATCATGCCTGTTCACTTTGGCGGCCGTGCTTGCGATATGGATAAAATTAATACCATCGCGAAAAAACATGACCTGAAAGTCGTTGAGGATGCAGCGCAGGCGTGGGGATCGGAATGGAACGGAAAAAAAGTCGGCGCTTTGGGCGACGCCGGTTGTTTCAGCTTTCAGTCTTCCAAAAATGTTACTTCTGCCGAAGGTGGAATTATCCTCACCAATGACGATGAAGTCGCCATGTTTGCCAAATCTTACATGAACTGCGGACGTCTCGAAAATGGCATCTGGTACGAGCACTACTATCTCGGCGGAAATTTTCGCATGACCGAGTTTCAGGGCGCAATCTTGACAGCGCAATTTGAACGCTATCCAGCGATGAAAGAAAAACGGGAGCAGAATGCCAGATATTTGAATGAAAAATTATCTCAGATAGAAGGAATTGAAACTTTGCCGGACGACGATCGGATTACCAGCAATTCCAATCATCTGTACATTTTCCGTTACAAAAAAGAGCATTTTGGCAATGCCCCTAAAGCAAAATTTATCGACGCCATGCGCAAAGAAGGTTTCATTATCAGTGCCGGGTATTCGATACCGCTTTATTCGCAACCATTGTTGAAAAATTATGCTTTCGGACCGCGCGGCAAAAAAGTCGATGTCGGAGTGGATTATTCAAAATATAAATTGCCGGAATCGGAAAAGGCTTGCTACGAAGAGGCGCTTTGGCTGCCGCAGTTCGTCCTGTTAGGCGAGAAAGAAGACATGGATGATATTATCAATGGCATTTTGAAAATCAAGGAAAATGCCCAAGAGTTGCAATAGCTTTTTTAAAATACTTAAAAAAGTTCTTGACAACGACGATTGAATTTTTTATATTGAATCAAGGTAAAGAGAACAATTCTTTAAAATATCAGGAAAATTCAATGAAGCAGCTTACTCCCACAACTATCTTAGGCGTTTATTTTAGCTTTTATTTTTATTTTTATTATTTCCGCAAAGATAGTGGGTGGGAAGCGTCCATGCTTTGATTGAATAGAAAATTTAAAATTTCAAACCCGCTATCAAAAATAAACTGGTAGCGGGTTTTTTATTTTTAGGAGGTATCATTTATGAGCCTAGAAAAGCTGCGCCGAAAAATTGATGACATCGATCGGCAACTGATTCCGCTGTTGAATCGTCGGGCAGAATTAGCAGTGCAGATTGGCGCGATAAAAGAGATGTCGGGCAAAGATGTCCTTGATCAAACTAGAGAAAAATTTATCATCGAACGAATCAAGGCATTGAATGCGGGGCCTTTGGATGATTCAGCAATGCAAATAATTTTTCAGACCATTATTCAGCAATGTCGTGAAATTCAGAAATAAAACGAGGAGAAGGAAATGGTGGTAATTATGGAAGACAATGCGACTGAAGAGGAAATTCTGCAAGTAATGGAAAAGGTTCGCTCTCTGGGGTATGACGTCCATCGGTCTGACGGTGCGGAGCGTACCGTGATCGGCGCGGTCGGTGAAAGACGAGATGTTGATCGGCGGAATATCGAGCTTTTGAACGGAGTGCGGGAAGTCATTCCTATCACAAAATCTTACAAGCTGGCAAGCAGAGAATTTAAAGCGGAAGATACGATTATCCCATGCTGCAATATTGACATCGGCGGAAAGAATGTCGTTATGATCGCAGGGCCTTGTGCTGTGGAAAGCCGGGATCAGATTTCCGAAATCGGCGAAATTTTGCACAATATGGGAGTGCATGTTCTGCGCGGTGGAGCATTCAAACCCCGGACTTCGCCATATTCGTTTCAGGGACTCGGAGAGCAAGGCTTGAAATACCTGCGCGAAGTCGGAGATAAGTTTCACATGTCAGTTATTTCCGAAGTGCTTGATGTGAGCCAAATTGAAATGATGGAAAATTATGTGGATATCTTTCAGGTGGGCGCCAGGAATATGCAGAATTTCTGGTTGTTGAAAAAATTAGGGAAAACGAGAAAACCCGTAATGTTAAAACGCGGCATGTCTGCGACTGTTGAAGAATTGCTCATGGCAGCAGAATACATCATGGCAAACGGAAACTACAATGTCATCCTTTGCGAGCGGGGAATTCGCACTTTTGAAAATTACACGCGGAATACACTCGATTTATCTGCTATTCCGGTCATTCAAAAATTGAGCCACTTGCCAATTTTTGTGGATCCGAGCCACGGAACCGGACGACGAGACAAAGTCGCTCCGATGGCAAGGGCTGCTGTTGCCGCGGGGGCGCAAGGCCTGCTTATTGAAGTTCACAATCATCCTGAAGATGCACTTTCTGACGGAGCACAATCGCTCTATCCTGAACAATTTGAAAAACTATTAGTTGAAATCAAAACTATTGCCTCGGCTGTCGAGCGCGTCGTGGTGTAAAGGAAAAAATATGAGTTTTTCAAACATTTGCATTATTGGCTGCGGGCTCATCGGCGGTTCTCTTTTATCAGCCTTTCGACGAAAAAATATAGGGGAGCGGCTGCTTTGTGTAGATTTTCCCCGGACACTCGAGAGAATAAAAAAGATGGGATTAGCTGATGACCTTTTTTCTCCCGATAATTTGTCCGCTGCTGTAGTTCAAGCTGATTTGATTTTTCTGGCAACCAGAATAAAAACAATCGAAGAACTTTTGCCGGAAATTGTAAAATATTCCAGGCATGGCGTTGTTATTACAGATGTTGGCAGCACGAAGAAAAATGTGGTGAATATTGCTGGAAAATTTTTGCCTCCGGAACAGTACTTCATCGGCGGACATCCTATGGCAGGGGCGGAAAAGAGCGGCATCGAAGCGGCTGATCCGTTTCTATTTGAAAATTGCTTTTATATTTTGACTCCTGAAGAAAATACTCCGCAGACAAAAGTGAATCAACTGGCCGGGATATTAGGTGAAATCGGCGCGAAGGTTCTTGTGCTTGATGCAGAAACGCATGATCGAATTGCGGCCGGCGTGAGTCATCTCCCTCAAATGTTGGCTGTTTCGCTTGTCAATTTTATCAATCGTTGCAATGAAAAACAACCTCACTATTTGCAGTTGGCTGCCGGTGGATTTCGGGACATGACGCGGATCGCTTCCAGCCCTTTTGACATGTGGGAAGATATTTGTCGCACAAATGAACGCGAGATTGTTTCTTTCCTGGATGAATTTATCAAATATTTGACCGATTTTCGCGATCGTTTCCAGGTCAATTCACTTAAGAAACAATTTGAAGATGCTGCCAGAATTCGGCTTTCTATTCCCAGAGATACCAAAGGCTTCATCAACCCCAATTACGACATTGCAGTGGTTGTGGATGACAAACCCGGAGTAATTGCCCGCATGGCGACAGTTCTGTCAGAAAATGATATTAACATTCGCGATATCGAAGTGTTAAAAGTTAGATTGCTGGAAGGGGGTACGATTCGGCTTTCCTTTGAAACAGAGAATGACAGAGAACAGGCGATGAAATTGTTGAGCACTATTGGCTTTGAATGCAGAAAGAGGTGATGATGAAAAAAGTAATCGCCCCGGCGAAGAAGTTGATCGGAGAAATAGTAATGCCTGGTGACAAGTCCATTTCGCACCGCGCCCTCATGCTAGCTGCACTTGCTGAAGGAAAAAGTGAAATTCACCATCTGTCCGATTGCCAGGATGTGAAGAGTACGGTGAATTGTCTGCGTGAATTGGGTGTGGAAATTCGACAGGAAGACAACCGCACAATTGTGGAGGGCGTTGGTCTGGACGGATTACAAGCGCCAGCGAAAACTCTTGATGCCGGAAATTCAGGGACAACCATGCGGTTGATGGCGGGAATTTTAGCCGGGCAAAAGTTTGGCAGCCGTATTTCCGGAGACGCTTCTTTGCGAAAACGACCAATGAAGCGAATCATAAATCCGCTGCGGGATATGGGCGCTAAAATCGAGGCGGATGATGATAATTTCGCCCCACTTTCAATTGAAAAAAGCCGATTAACAGGTATTGAACATCGGCTCCCGCTTGCCAGCGCACAGGTGAAATCGTGTTTGTTGTTAGCAGGGATGTTTGCCAGGGGCGAAACCGTTGTGGAAGAGCCTGCTTTTTCACGTGACCACACAGAACGAATGCTGAAGCACATGGGAGCGGACATCTCGGTCAATGAAAGACGCGTCGCAATTCGTTCTTTTTCCAAATTGTCAGGGGGAATTTTGACGATCCCCGGAGATATTTCTTCTGCTTCATTTTTTCTTGCTGCCGCAGCGCTTCTTCCTGGTTCTGAAATACGAATCAAAAATGTAGGCATTAATCCCACGCGCATCGGAATTCTGGAAGCTCTGGAAAGAATGGGCGCTACCGTGAACTTTGAGAATTTTTTCGTTCAAAACAATGAAGAAATCTCCGATATAATTATGAAATCCCAGGAATTGAATGGCATAAAGATTGATGGCTCTCTGATTCCGCGGATTATCGACGAGATTCCCATCATTGCAGTGATTGCTTCGCAGGCGAGCGGCGAGACGATCATTCGGGACGCGAAAGAATTGCGCGTCAAAGAGACAGATCGCATCACCGCTGTTGTTGAAAATTTAAAGAAAATGGGCGCTGAAGTGACTGAATTGCCCGATGGTATGATCATTCAGGGAAATCAGCATTTGAAAACCGCAAAGATTGATAGTTACGGAGATCACCGTATCGCTATGGCGTTTGCAGTAGCAGGGCTGGTTGCTGAAGGAGAGACTGAAATCGATGACGCGGAATGCGTTGACATTTCTTATCCTGATTTCTTCCGTGATTTGGAGAAAATTTATGGTTAATGCACAAACAAAAATTCTGGGCGTCATCGGTGATCCCATTGAACATAGTTTGTCGCCGTTGATGCATAATTTTATTTTGAAAAAGATTGGCATGAATTTTTGTTATCATGCGTTTCGGGTAACTGACAGCCAATTGCCCGAAGCTGTCGCTGGCGCCCGGGCGTTGAATTTTCGCGGTTTGAATGTCACCCTGCCGCACAAGACGCGCATCGTCCGTTTCCTTGATGAAATCCATGATGAAGCTGATGATCTGGAAGCGGTCAATACGGTGCTTTTTTCTCATGGAAAAATGCTCGGCTTTAATACGGATGTGATCGGCTTTATGCTGGCAGTGAGGAAAACGGGCGTTGATCTCGCCGGAAAAAAAGCTATTCTAATCGGCGCCGGCGGCTCTGCCAAGGCGGTGGCATTGGGATTGCTGCGGTTGGGGAGTAATGAAATTTCTATTTACAATCGCAATGAAATACGCGCACAAATAACAGCAGATTTTTTGAAGAAGAAATCCGGGTCCAATATTTTTTCCGCCCGGGCGTTATCTGATTGGCAGCTTTACCGCGATGTTGAAAATGCTGCCATTCTGGTCAATGCCACCAGTGTTGGCATGTACCCTGATTTTGAACAGATAGCTTTACCTGAAGATT
>NATN01000124.1 GCA_002085355.1 Candidatus Zhuqueibacterota bacterium 4484_87
GTGACTATTCAGTTAACAAAATATTTGCCAAAGAGGCGCCGAGCTCACAGAGGAGAAAAACAATAAAATCAATTTATTAGTCGCCCGATGAAGTTTGCTCTGTCATGTTTAAAACTCAAACATACAAATAGCAAATGGTTGAATTAAGTAATGTATGTGTGGCTTACCATTTAGAAACATTCATAAAAGCTGTTGGCTAAATATATCTATTATCGAAATGTTTCAGGAATATGCCATAAATCTCTTTGGACTGTCTTTGTTTTTTGAATCAATAGGAATTATCACTTCATTTAATCGAAACTATTAAAAAAAATAATTATCTCTGTGCCCTCTGTGTCTCGGTGGCTGAATAGTAACCCAAACTGTTACAACTGTTGTTGTCAACTATCAAAGGCACGAGGAATGTACAAACTTTTCAAGAAATCAGAGGAGAAAATATTTCAATGAAAAATAACAAATGGCTGTATCTGCTGATGCTGATTTTCCTAATGTTGGGTTGTGCTAAAGATCGCGATGAGATGGAATTTCGCGTCAATTCCGAATTGTTGGGGAATCGTTTTCAGAGCGAGCTTCTGGGGTTCTCATTTTTACCGCCGAAAGCATGCACGGAATTACCGGATTCGCTGGCAGCACCATTAGCGGAACAGTTGAAAAGCCAAATCGACGCTGCGGGAAATGTACTGGTCGTGCCAGTGAAATTTTTTGTTAATGAAGAAGACATGTTTATTTGTATTGTTTCCGAGTTAATGAATTTTCAAGTGACCAAGAGCGCAATTGAAGGATACGAACAAATGGTTCGTAGAACTGCGAAGGGCGGGGAGATTAAACAGACAAAATATCACTATCACAAATTTGATGTTCACCAGTTACTTGTCATCAACGATGATATGGTGCAATTTAAGTTGTTTTTTCCTGTTGAAAACGGGCGTAGCTTTCAGCTCGATTATGTCGTTCCCAAATCTCATTATGTTAAATACATGGAAGCCATCGAGTCGTCCATTGGATCAATTCAGAAATGAACTTTCCGAAGGGAGGTGAAATGCATGAAAAAAGTTGTAGCGTTGATTCTAATTATCGGTTTGATCATGATGCTCGGTTGTGCGGCACATGTCCATAAAGTTGGTGTTGGTGCCAAAAAAGGGATCACCGTACAAAAAAGACAATGGTATGCGCTGTGGGGATTGGCGCCGTTGAATGAAATTGACACGCGCACAATGGCGGGGGACGCCAAAGATTATGAAATTAAAACAGAGGCGTCTGCAGTGGATATTATCATCAATATTTTTACTTCGTATATCACGATTACTTCTCGGACGGTTACAGTGACAAAATAGATTTGGGAGATGGACGGCTCGATGGAAGTTTTGAGAGTTCTCTGAAAATTAGTTCAGACATTTGGGACATATTTGAAAAAAACGAATACATGGGGCAGAAATTGAAAGACTTTTTTCTTTTGACCAGACCGCTGAATGTCTTCATCGGAATGGTATCGATATTTATGGGGGCTTTTGTCACCGGGACAATTCAACCGCTGGGCAAAGTCTTGTTAGCGAGTTTATCCGGCGGTTTGATAACAGCAGCGGCAAATGCTATTAATGACTATTTTGACGTGGAAATCGATCGCATCAACAAACCCGAAAGGCCTGTGGCTTCAGGCAGAATTTCCAGGAAAGAAGCTTATATCTTTTCAATGGTTCTGTTTATTGCAGGCATTGGTTTAAGCATTTTTGTGAATTGGAAAGCGTTGATTGTAGCAATTTCTTCTTCTGTTTTGCTTTATTTTTACAGCGCAAAATTAAAAAGAACCGTTCTCTGGGGAAATTTGACAGTCAGCCTTGTATCTGCGCTGGCGTTCATCTACGGTGGGATCGCAGTGAACCGGCTTGAAATTGCTCTCATCCCTGCGATTTTTGCCTTTTTTTACCACTTGGCAAGGGAAATCATCAAGGATACGGAAGATGTTGCCGGAGATCAGGCTGACGGCATTGTTACCTTTCCCATAAGATATGGCAGCCGCCGGGCACTAATGCTGGCGAGCGCCATATATCTTTTCCTAATTGCCCTGACGTTGCTTCCGTATTTTTTGCACATTTTTGGCATTTACTATCTGTTCATTGTGCTCATAGTTGTCGATGCTGTTATTTTATTAGCGCTGGTGTCCATGTGGCGAAATTCTGATCCGCAGAACCTTTCGCGTCTTAGTTTGATTCTGAAGTTAAATATGTTTGCCGGGCTCATTGCCATCTATTGCGGGCAATTTTAAGCAGCAGATGAATTGTCTTTTTTTAAAAAAGAAAAACAGCAAAGATTAACCATGAAGTTCACAAAGTATGCACGAAAGACACAAAGATTTTCAAGTAACCTTATTGAAGTAATTTTTAAGGTATTGGACTTGTTTGATAAAAATATTCAAATTAACTTCTCCTTTGTGAGCTTTGCGCTTTCTTTGCGGACTTTGCGGTAAAAAATCAAATTTACAAAAGTTTAGTTATAATTTCAAAATTTTTTCGATCACCCGGTCCAGGTCGCGCAGAGAGAACGGCTTTTTGAGAAAATAAATATCATCGCGTTTCAGTTTTTTACGAACGGAGGATTCTTCCTCAAACCCACTGATGAGAATCACCGGTACCCACGGATTCTCATTTTTAATGCTTTTGACCAACTCAATACCATCTACATTCGGCATGAGCACATCTGTAATTACCAGATCAAATTTATTTTTTTGAAACAGATCAAACGCTTCGACGCCATCCACAGCAGTCATTACAGTGTAACCGACTTTTTCCAGCGCTTTATCGAGCAAGTGCCTGAATTGCGGATCGTCGTCAACGACTAACACATTGATCGGTTTTTTGAATTTTTGCCGGATATCTTGCTCAGTATCTTTGATTTCCGGGACAGCAAATGGCTCAAGCAACTGCTCGGAATTTTGTAAAATTATTTTTATTCGCTGCACAGCGTTCATGATGATGCGCAAATTCAGATTGCATTCGGAAGGGTCTGCGTTGGGATTGTCCATGAGAAATTCGGCGGCAGCGAGGATGATTGCCAGGGAATTATTAATTTCCATGTTGGAGTAATAAACTGTCTTCAGTGTCTGTTGCAATTGATCAATCTCTTGTTTTGACAAAACGACTTCTTCTTTTTTGGAGCCAGATTTTGCCATGTTTCCTCCTTTCTGGCTGCTATGAGCGGAATCAACCAGATAAATTTTATTTTAGCTTGACTTTGGCAGGATTTTTTGCTATCATTAACCAGCAATAATTTAATGAGTTGGGCATAATTTTTTAACAAGTTTCCACATCAAAAAGTTTCTTTGCCTTTGAAAAACGGCTGAGAAATATAGCTCAATTTTGGGAACTTTTCCGGTGTTTTTGAATTCTAACTTTTCAGCAATTCATTTGGAAAATGCTGTAAAAGGAAATTCTGCGACGTAGGAGACAAATCATGAATATCGGCATCATCATCGGACGGTTTGGGGACATTGATGGTGTTTCTCTGGAAACACAAAAATGGATCGATGTGTTACAGCGTTTTGGTCATAAAATATTTGTTTTGTCGGGCACTTTTTCCAAACGTAGCATTAATGATATTCACCACACAGTGTACCCGCCGTTGGCATTTTCCTCGCCGGAATGCGAATGGGAACAAAAACGCGCTTTCTTTTTTCCTGATGACGAACCGGACGAGTTATTGGAACATTTGGAACGCACGTCCGATGCCATTGCCATTGAGATTTTCAAATGGATCATGAAAAACAGGATTGATGTGATTTTGCCGGAAAACGCATCGGCGTTGCCCTGCCATTTATCCATGGGAATCGGTATCAGGAAAGTTGTGGAACACACAGGAATAAAAACTGTGTGCCATGATCACGATTTTAGCTGGGAACGGGATGATCGTTATCATAGCAAACACGAGGAAATCAATGAAATTGTCCGCAAGACGTTTCCTTTGAGAATGCCTCATGTCAGGCATGCAGTTATCAACAGTCATTCTAAATATTATTTGGGCCAAAATTATCAGATCGATTCCATTGTTGTGCCCAATGTGATGGATTTTTCCCAACCATACGGCCAGCCGGATGAATACAATAGCGACATGTTGGAACAATTCGGCCTGAAAAAAGACGATATTCCGCTGCTGCAAGTAACGAGGATTGTCAAAAGAAAAGGAATTGAAATTGCGATTGATCTAATTGATTCTTTGGATGACAAAAAAGTGAAACTCATTGTGACAGGGAGCTATGCTGATGATGAACGTCTTGGTTATTACCGTCAACTCCTGGATATTATTGACAAGCGCAACTTGCAGGATCGGGTGATTTTCGGCAGAAGAAGAATTCATACGTACCGCGGAACCTCAAAATCCGGCGAGAAGATTTATTCCATTTCAGACGCCTATGCTACTGCCACGGCATGTACCTATTTTAGTTTGTACGAAGGGTTTGGAAACGCATTTGTGGAGTGCGTCGCTGCGAAAAAACCGATTTTTGTGAATAACTACAAGCCCGTGTACTGGCCAGAGATAGGTAGTAAAGGTTTCAAAACCGTCATGATTGAAGATGGCATTTTAACCGAGGATGCTATCCGCGAAATTGACAAGATCATCCACGACCCCAAATTAGCCAGAGAGATTGCCGAGTACAATTTTGAATTGGGTAAAAAATATTTCTCCTACGAAGTCCTCGAGCAGAAATTGTTCTACCTTTTCAGCAGTCTCTGATCTGAATCGTTCAAACTGATAGGAGGTACGGAAATGAAGGAGGCGCTATTTCAGCAATTGAAGCAGCGTTTACAGGAAGAGAACGTCCAAAGTTGGTTTGACATGGGGTTGCTTTTGGATCGGATTCGCGATAGCCGCCAGCCTTCAAAAAATATTCCCCAATCATTCAAAGCTTTTAAGAAAAATTTACAGTCAGGAGTTGCTTTTGTCACTTTCGATTTTGGCGTTGACGGCGTAACAATCGAAATTGAGAAATATTCCGCCATTTTCAATAGATTGATTTCCTCGGCAGCTAACACCCCCCCGCGTATTTTCTGGATTGGCGGCCTCCTTAAAATGAAGCCGGAAGATTTGCCGGAGAATTGCGAGTTTTTAGCTCTGCCAGGCGGCGAAGGTTTTGACGATTGGGACGGTTACCATGAATATTTTCACACTCACCTTTCCCGCGGCTCGAAAACATACAATTTATTGGCAAAAAAAGTATGGCGTCAGACTGTTGAGTTAACATTGCGATTGGGCAGGTATGTCAGAGATTACGACATTCAACTGCTGGTTCCTGTCAATGTAAATTCCAACCCGGGAAATGTGCCATTGGCATTTGCGCTGGTGCTTGTTTCTGAAATGATGGGAATCCCGGTGCTGAACAGCAATCATGATTTTTATTGGGAGGATGGAAATCCGCCCGGAAAAAGAAGGAGCGAAGGTCAGCGGGATCATTTTTTTACTAATCATCATCTGGGAGAAGTATTCTCTCTCATCGAGATGCTTTTCCCCTGGGACAGCCCGCTCTGGTTTCAGATGGTCATCAATCCGATTCAACGGATAAAGTTAATCCGGAAGTTGGGCATTAATCCCATCGCTGTAAAAATTATCACGACTTTCATTGACATGGCGAGATTCAAGCCGATCCCCTCGGAGAGGCGCAAGGAAATTTTGAAAAAATTACATCGGTTGTTTGCCGGAGAGGAAAGTAACCTTTATCCCGTGCCAGTGGATCAATTCATTGAAGAAATGGATACTCTGTCTGCGAAACGCAAACCTGTTGTATTGGGTGCTGTCAGCAAAAAGCCGCTTGAATTTAACGGCTCAAACCTCATCATTTTGCAGCCAACGAGAATAATTTTACGCAAACGGATTGAGAAAAATTTTGTCCTGTTCAAATATCTTTTGCAGGATAAGGCTTATCGATTGTTTTTCAAACAAAATCCGCACGTGAATATCATTTTGCTCATCACCGGGCCTGTTTCTACCGGGCATGATGAGTATTTTCGGCAATTAATTTTTAAATTTAAAGAAATGCTGGCATCTTTGCCGGAGCAATATCACAAACGTGTTTTCCTCGCGCTTAAATTTGGCAAGGAAATCAACCAGACGATGATCAGGCAAAAAATGTCTCGACTACGCATTGAGGAATTGTTTGCAGCAGCGGATGTGGTTGTTTTGCCCAGCAAATCCGAAGGCAGGGGGCTGCCGATCGTTGAAAGCTGCGCCAGTGGTACGCCCATCATTGCCACCCGTTACGAGCCAAAATCTGTTTTTGCGTCCGTTGTGGGCGAGCATCTTGACAAAAATCGGCGATTACATGTGTTTGAATTTCCCGAGGATTGCCGCCATCTGCCGCGAGGCCTGATCAATTTATACAACAGGCCCAATTATTCCAAACGAATAATCTTGCACAATCGGCGGGTTGTGAAGAAGAGATTTAGCATGGAGGCGCTGGAAAACCAATTTAATCGCTGCCTGTACATTCTCTGGCGACGGTGTCAATTGCCGACAGAAGAAAACATGACTCATGTCAATCGCTCTTTTGCTGAATTTCAAAAGATCACGAAATATGACGATGCATTTCACCAAATCGTTCTGAGCGGAAAACGGCGCTATTATCCGGGAATTTCTCCTATTGAATTCATGGTTGTGCTCAAATCTTTGATCGATCCCAGTTATTTTCGTATGGAGGAGAAAGAGCTCAAAGGGAGAATTATGCGCTATGCCAGACATCTGGTGAAAAATTACAGCAAATTTGTGAAGCTGGATCTGAAGACGAAACTGGCTTTTTACAATAGTGTGGAATCGATTTTTTCTTTTTTCACTGGCGAAGATACACTTGTGATGGACCATTCGCTGAGCTATCGTCACCGCCACCGACGCCATTATCCCTATCGAAAAATTACCGAAGTCGAGCTTTTGGGAATTGTGAGCTGGCTTTTCCGCAGTTATGTGAAAAATACGGAAGTTATACCATTGTCCCGTCGTCTTGTGCGGAACGCACAAAATTTGTCGGCGCAACTCACACGACTCGTAGGATTTCACAAATTGGGCATTGACGACCATGCCGAACTGCTGAACGCGCTGAAATCAAATCGTTCATTTGCCTGGCTGCCAGGGGAAAAGTGGCTGGATGAAATGCGGCTTTTCGTGCTGGGCACGTTTCGAGAGCGGCTGCAATTGACAGCGGACGAAAGAATTACTCCTGAAATTTTGGCATCTGACCGGGCTAAAAACATCGGGCGCGTCTATCTGCTCGTGCGGGAAAAAGCCGTTGGTTCGCCGATCTATTACAACAATGCATTACGGTGGATCAGGAAAATCGCCAATGAGGAAATTCAGGCGCTTTTTGATGCCGGAATTTTTAACGTCATCAAAACAAAAAACATCACTCCGGGGAGCCACCTGGCTCAAATTGGCTCGGAGGCAAAACAGGTTTTGATTTCATTGAAAAAAGAAGACGGCTTTGTCGTCGCCATTGGCGAAGCGAACTATTTGACGTTGGATTTGCTGGATTTGGATTCATTCCGCATTGGTATGGCGCGACATCCGCAATTTGTTCATTATTTGGGAGTCAAAAAGAACCAACATTTTATCCAGTGGGTTCCTCCACAAGCTGACCGTTTTATTTATGTGAAGCAATTGGCAGGAATCCATGACGACAGCTACCCGTGGTCAGGTGTGATGGCAAAATTGTCTTTGGATGAAGAAGTAAATGGAAAATCCGGATGGGAATTCAAATCCGTTTTTGCTTCCAAATTTGGCAAAACAGTGATTGAATTGGCCGATGAATTTGCGCAGGAGACTGGCAGGAGAGTCATGCTGGCATGGAATGGCGGTTACATGCTGAACGCCGAACTCGTCGGTAAGTTGGGCTTACCGGAAAAATACATCGGCAGTCCATTGGGATTGGTCATCATGAACGGGAAAATTTTATCGCTGCCGCTTTACAACAAGCCGGCGTTCATGGTTAAAAAAGATGGATCGATCGTCTTGAGGCGAGTGAATTTGTTCAACGGTGTGACAATTTCCATCTCTGACGGCGATACATTGCATTTGACCGCTGACAACCGAAACAAACAGCAAAGCGAGGACCCTGTTTTTTACGATCTATTATTTCCTAAAGCTGAAATCCCTGCGGCTGGCAGAATTATTTATCAATTTGCCGGAAATAAAATCATTCGTCGAATCACCCCATCGGAGGCAAATATTAAGCTGTTGCCTGTCGGACTGGTCGTTTCCGTCCCGAAAGATATGGAATTAGCCGGTTGGCAAGAAGGTGCTGAAGCGGAATTTGACATCCCGGAGCTATCGGACATTAGCGAAGCAATCGAAGCAGGCCCTTCGTTGGTCAAAGACGGCGAAGTTTGCATCAATATGCTCGATGAAGGCTGGAAAACAACGCACTCTATTGCCACGCAAGCGGCGCGCGTTGATTTTGAACATTTGCGCGGACCTAAAATCGGCGTTGGGATTTCCGGGGAAAATGAACTTATCATCATTGCCATCAATGGCAGAATTCGCGAGAGCGTCGGCGTCACGCACGGCGAGTTAGCACAAATTCTCATTGATAACGGCTGCAAAGATGCCATCGGTTTTGACCCTGGCGGAAGCGTGACACTCGTTGTGAACGGTAAACAACTCAATGTGACGCCTTACAATCAAAATTATGAAATGAATCCCTATTCGTTGCCTCCACAGCCGAGACGGGTGGGGAGTGCGATTTTGTGTACTGTTGACGGTAGCGATAAATAGAAAGTTCATTGAAACTTGGGGGGTAATGTAAAATAGGATGCGGATATACACGCCGAATAAGCGGATTTATACGGAGGAGCTAAAAATAAATTCGAAAATAACGACTGTGTTTGTTATCTGGAGTTGTGTAATAAATTTATTGAGAAGTTTCAATCGGAAATTTATTTTGGACGATAGCGTCGTATATCTTTAGCAATTTTTTTACCTCAAGCTCCCAATTATAAAAGTCTCTCACCATCGTTCTTGCATTATCAGCCATTTTTTGATAGAGCTTTTCATTGCTTAAAATCGAATTTATCGCTTCCGCGACTTTTTGGGGTTTCGTGGGGTCAACAATTTTCCCAACGCTATATTTCGGAACTAATTTTTTCCATTCGGGGAAATTGGGAAAAACAACCGGCAGTCCGGCGGTCAAATATTCAAAAAATTTATTCGAAATCATAAGATAATTATTCAGACCTGTGTTTTGTACCAGAGAAACGCCAATGTCCGCAGAAGCTGTGTAGTCGGCTAATTTTTCTAGCGGAACCGCATCGAGAATGAAAATATCTTTTTTCTTTGAATTATTTTCCAGCCTTTTTTTGATGACGTTTTTATAATTTCCCTGTCCCATCAAAATCAACACTGCATTGTCCAGATAATTCATCGTTTCTATTAAAATATCCACACCGCGGCCCGGATCAATCATCCCCTGGTAAAGAATAATTTTCTTGTCCATAGGGATATGAAGTTGCTCTCGAAAGAGATTGTTTTTCTTTACTTCGCGATAAGGCTGGCAATTTCTGATGACGATAGGTATTTTCACATGATATCGTCGTGCGAAGACTTCCGCTCTGGAATCAGTAGTTTGAATATTGGCAAAAGTTTTCCGGACCAATAGTCTTTCTAATAACAGCCAAAATTTTCGAGCAGCCGGATGATGTTTTTTCATTTCTGTGTACAATTCATGAGAATCATAAATTACTGGTTTCTTTTTTATTTTACCCAACAAATAGGCGATTGGCAACGTCTCCAAGTCATGAGCATGATAGGCATCAAACGGCTTGTTCAGAAGCGAAAAGACCGTTCTGGTGATATATTCCACATATTTGATGAAGAAAAATATTTGATTTTTTGGCAAAAGGTAGCGGGTTTTTAACTCGATACGATAAATGGAAAATTGATGGCGCTTTTCAAAACTGGGGGTGTTTTTATCCTTTAGCGCATAAAAGGTAACTTCATGGCCTGCTTCAATCAATGAAATTGCCTCTTTTGTCACGCGCACATCATGGGTGAAAGCGGTCATCAGAAACATGGCAATTTTCATTTCGCCTCCTGTAACGGACTTTCTTTCTTTTGAAGCGCCCATATTAATCCGGCAGGCCACCAAACGATGGCATTGGCGTAGATGTCGCCGCTGAACATGGAATTCCAGAGAGAAAAGAAAAAGAAAGTGAGAGCGGCAATGCTAAGCTGAAGTTGCACATGTTCCTTTTTTTTAGCATAAAGGTGGATATTTTTTCTACCTTGATTCGTCGCTAAATAGAGAAAATAAATAATGATTGCTAACCCGAAAATGCCATTTTCACATGCTAACTCAAGAAGCAGATTGTGCGGATAAACCAATGGAATGAACGTTGTTTCGAGATAGAAACTTCCTGTACCAATTCCCAACAACGGCGAGCCGATGAATTGATGCACTGCCTGAATCCATGCCAGAACGCGAAATGCAGCGCTGGCTTCTGCCCCAATTGGCGTTGCCATTCGCGCAGCGACTTGCGTCGATGAATGAAAAAGATAATAAATTCCAGCGAGAAAAAACAATGCCGTAAAAAATATCTTTTTTCCTCTTGACTGCGATGGTTGCAAATAATAAAAAAGCAAAATTGACAGCATAACGCCCAGTGTTGGTCCTCGGGAACCGGACCAGATGATTGGCATGAACAAAATGATAATAGCTATTCCGAAAATAATTTTCGGTGCAATCCGCTTGAAACGGGCGAAAAAATAGAGCGCTGCTACGATGGAGAGCCCCAGCGAACGACCGATGTAAAGAGGCCCAATACTTTCCGATAGCCGAAACCGAACAAATTTGAAGAAGATGTTGGATTGCGCCGTGAAAAAGCTGATGATCGCCATCACTATTCCGATGAAAAGAATTGACGCAATTAATTTTTCCATGCTTTTTTTATTATCTTTTAGCAAATAGGCTGCGTACAGCATCGGGATATTGACAATAAAATAAAAGACGAATTTTTTTGCGCCATAATATTTATTTGCAGAGTAAGGAATACCTGCCATCAGAATGAATCCGATCAGAATAGCGACCCAGAAAAAATGATTCATTTCAAAATCTTTTTCTTTATTGCTTTTGATGTGATAAATCATGATGCTGGCGAAGAAAATTAATAAATAGGAGCGAAAGGCTGGCATGGAAATGGGAACTTGAATGAAATCGAACAGATAGTAAAGCAAAATATTAATTGTAAACGGAATGGCAAAACCAAATTCGGGCACGACATAAAGCACAAACGATCCGCAGATGAGTAACATGAACAAAATACTCAATGTTGTTGATTTTATCAGCAACAGTAGATAAAACAGCTCGATTACGGCGATGGTAAGCGTGATTTTTTTTATATCGAATGGATTTTGTAGGCGAATCGTTTCCATAAGTTTATTTGATCAAATTAATGATAAATTCTTTTGTGCGATAAAGTTCCTGTTGAGAAATTTCTTTCAATAAAATTAAAATCAAGACAAATAAGATCAACCCGAAAGGGATAATTAAAAAAACAGCCGTCAAAATATTTGGAAAAATTTCGGTTAAACTTCTCAAAAATATGGCGAAAATGAATCCGGCTAAGAGAATTTTACCAATAGAAATCAGTGGGGGGGTCCACGCCATATATTTCCGCACGGAAAAAACAGCGGATGTAAAATAGATGGCGTACGCTGTCATAGCCGCCAGTCCTGCGCCGAAATATCCGAACCGCGGAATGAGAAAAATATTCAGTCCCACATTTGAAAATCCCGCGATTAACGCCAATGTTGCAATACGGATGCTCTTTTTATGCAATTCAAAGCCTTTGAGCACATACTGCGTGAGTCCGAATAGAAAAATCCCTATGGCGATAAAAGGTAAAACTCGTGTTCCCTCAACAAATTTTGCGTCTGAGAAAATGAGCACCATTGTTTTGGGGAGTGTAACCAAAATTGTCAAAATCGGCACGCACAGCAAGAAGAAGTATCGCGTTAAATGCGAAATTAAATTTTGCGTATGAGATTGTCCGTTTTTTTCCCAGTTGTCAACGATAATGGGAAACGCGGCTAACATGAGAACTGTGTAAATAAAATTGAGCGTTTTTTCCGAGATGGCGTAAGCGACCGAATAGAGCCCTACATCCGAAGATGTGGCAAAATATTCAATTAAGTATCTGTCCGAGAGTGAAAGAATCCAGAATGCCAAAAACGAAAAGCTGAGCGGCATGCCATAAGCGAAGAATTCCTTCGCCAATGGGATAGAAATAGAACGAAAATGAAAAGATGAAAATATTTTTAGTTTGTAAAAAATAATGAAATCCAGGCTCAGTGCAGCGACGAGGAATCCCCAAAAAATTCCGTCAACGCGAAAATCTAAAAATAGGATGAGACTGATTCCGACCATCGGCTTAATCAAAGCGAACAGAGACCAGAAAATCGTATATTTTTTCGGTTCCAATCCAGCGCGGTAAATTACAACAAAGATTTCAAAAAACGAGTTAAAAACAGATGCAGCAATGGCTAAATTAATCAAAGAAAAAAGGCCAGGAGAAATTCGCTGTTGAAAAATAATCACATTGACCAACAAGCTAACGCCCGTCACTATTATCACGCCGCCTACAGAACAAGCTAATAAAGTGGAAAAAAAAGTTTCTTCTTTCTGTTGATGTCTGTGGTTTTGATAAAATCGGATCACACTCATGGATAACCAGAACACAGCAAAAACGCGAATTAGTCCAAAGGTGGACAGGGTGATTTGATAATGTCCGTATTCTTCCTGAGTGAAAAGCGTGGTCAGGACTCGGATGAGGATAATTCCAATAATAGCAGGTAAAATTCTCGCTGGAATGTAAATGAACGAATCTTTGAGCGTTCTTTTCAACTGCGAATTTATGTCTTGTTGCTTCTGCTGATTCATTTATTCCTGTTCACTATAATCATGCTCAATTTCGGGGTGCGCCGGGCGAATTACTCTTTTTTGAACCACTGCGTTGGTTTCAGATTGTGCAAAACATAGCTCCATTGGCGATATTGCTCAGGGTGTTCTTCTCCTAAATATTCGGCATTCACTTTGATGTAGGCGGCGATTATGAAAAGAAAAAGGACAAAAATGCCGGCGCCCAGAACCATGAACATTCTTTTGGGACTGGAGCGTTTTATTGGAGCCACTGCCGGGTCAAGCACCTGAACCGTGGGAGTGTCTTTTTTCTCGTTAATTTTTGCCTGCTCGTATTGCGGCATGATAAATTCGAGAATTTTTTCCTGGATTTGAAGCTCACGATACAAACGGACATATTCGATGCCTAAATCAGGCAAATTTTTCAACGGAATAAAGACATCCATGGCGCCACCTGTTTGCTTGGCACCAGACTGAAATTCGTTGTAGTGTTGTTTCAGTTCGTTCAACTCGGTTTGCTTGCGGATATATTCGGAATGCGTATTGCTGACATATTTTTTCAGCACGCCCAGTTCGATTTCTTTGGCAATAATTTGTGCTTTTAATTCAGCGGCAGCAGTGATGGATGCCTTGGTCTGCTCGGTCAGTTCAATGGTGCCATGTTTTTTCTGAAAATCTTTGAAAGCTTCCTCGGCTTTTGCCAGATCAGCAAGATTTTGTTTGTATCTTTTTTCAATGAAAATTCGCGTATTCTGTGCACGCTGCGTTTTTAGTTTTCGGTTTAGTTTATCCAATTCGCTGACGAAATAATTCGCCATATCTTTGGCAAGGTTTCGGGCTTCATCTTCTTCTTTCTTACCCGCGAAATACGGTGTTTTTGCTTTGACAGCAATAGATAAAGTGCCGTCATCATTTAGCTCTATCGCCATCATGGCGCGCAATGTGCGGATGGCTTCTTCCATATTTTCAGATTTGTATCGCTTGATTAAATCAAATTTATTTATGATATTCTCGGCGACAGTGCGGCTATTCAATATTGCCAGATAGACATTTGTTTCATCTGAAACCATTCCGCCAAGTCCGAGTCCGCCAATGGGTAAATTGTTTAGCAATGAAGAGAGACCAAGTCCTCCTTCTTCTGCTGGCGGCAAAATAGTGGTAGAAGCTTTGTATGACCTCGGCATTATCAAGCTAAAAATGGCGGTGATGAGACAAATAATGAAACCATTTATTATGATTTGCTTGCGCCATTTGACAAGTATTGTAAAATAATCTACGACGCGAATTTTTTCCCCTGTCATTGAAATTTCCTATTGGTTCTCGTTTATCTGTTTTGTGCGGCAATGTAAGCTAATACAACTGATGCAACGCTGGTTACAATTTGCAGATATTCAAGAAATTTTTTCCGGAATGTCTGCGGAACAATTATCGTATCTCCAGGCCTTACTGTGGCATCCGGCCCTTTTTCTTCGGTTTTATCATCGAAATGGATGATGCGAATTTTATTGATATTGCCCATTTCTCTTGTGCCTCCGGCAAGGCCGACATAATCTTTAGCCTTTAAGCCGATTTTATATGGATAACCTCCCGGCAAATTGACGGCGCCCTGAACATTGCGTATAAACCAGGTTTTTCTATTGCGCCATCGACCTTAACCATAGGGACGTTAGAAGATGCAGGCGGGACGTAAATAATATCGCCTTCATGCACAAAAATGTTTTCATCAAGAGCACCTTCTTTTTTGTAGTGAATGAAATCAAAAGAATCAACCGTGCCATCAGCATGACGAATTTCCACGTGTCTGTCATCAGCCCAGTCCCTGATTCCGGCATGTTCGAGCAAATAAGAAACCCGATCTATTGCTTGCGCGATGTAAGTACCGGGATAACGTACTTCTCCCAACACATGGACGCGAAGTTTTCTGATTTGCATCAGATTCGCGTAAACTTTTTTTAGTTTATATTTTTTTTCACCCTCTTTTTTGATGAGTTTCTGAACTTCCGAAAGAGGTTTTCCCGCCACCGGAAAGATACCAATTGTTTCTACGACCAACTTACCTTCTGGCGTAACTTTTGTTGGGAATGTGAAGGTCCTGTCACCAGTAATGTTGATGTAAAATAAATCTCCCGGGCCTATGATGTATTTATCGGGGTCAATGACGTTTTCCAGCGCGGTTTCATCAAATGACGCAAGGGGGTACAACAATTGGTTTGGTTTGAGCGGCTCTTTTAACTGCGATTCTTTGTTTTGTTGCATGGTTGGGAAAAAGCTGTTTTGTTCGGTATTTCCCGAGGTCGTTTGCTGGGCAAACAGCAAATTGGCCGATAATATCAATATCAAAAAAAGGCTAATAGATATTGTGTTCCGATCGATTCTCAATTTGTTCTCCTGATTTGTTTTGCTTTTGATAAAATTCAAACCAAAAACAGGTTTGCAATAGCCAACAAATATAATTATATCACCGATAAAAGTCAAGCACAAACTCAAATGAAAAATACCACAGTTTAGTACATTTAGGGAAATATTTTTCGCCTGGAACTCATTTTCACGTAGCAGGTAAAAAAAATGTTCCAAAACCAAAAACAACTTGCAAATTTATAATGAAGTTATTATCTTTTGGCTCATGATTTTAGGGAAAGTCCGAATAAAGGGAAAAGTCGTGCTTGCTCCGCTGGCAGGAGTAACAGACTCATCATTTCGGTGGATTTGTCGGCAATTGGGCGCAGCCGCCGTGTTCACAGAGATGATCAGCGCAGATGGATTGGTGCGAGACAGTCAAAAAACCAGGGAATACATGGCTTTCCGGGAAGCGGAAAGGCCTATCGGTTTTCAGCTATTCGGATCAGACCCGGAGGTTATGGCTCGAGCTGCGAAAATTGCCGGAGAAATGCAGCCGGATTTTATTGATTTGAATTTTGGTTGTCCGGTGAAGAAAGTGGTCAAGCGCGGCGCCGGCGCGGCATTACTCAATGATGTGAAATTGGCAGGGAAAATCGCCAGCGCTGTGGTGAAAGTCTCGCCGGTCCCGGTGACGGCAAAAATCCGCAAGGGCTGGAACAAAGAAAGCGAGAACGCCCTGGAAGTCGCCAGGAAACTGGAGCAAGCTGGTGTGGCAGCAATTACCGTTCACGGCAGAACGCAATCAGAAATGTTCCGCGGCGCAGCGGACTGGGAAATTATCGCTGAAATTAAAAGGGAAATTTCCATTCCTGTCATCGGGAACGGAGATGTCCGCAGCGCTGAAGAGGCAAAGAAAATGCTCGATAAGACTGGCTGTGATCTTGTCATGATCGGCAGAGGCGCGATGGGCAATCCCTGGATTTTTCAACAGGTGAATCATTATTTGGAAACAGGCGAGCTACTCCCTCCGCCGACACCGGAGCAGAGGCTGGCAATAATTTTGCAGCATTTGGATGATCGGGTTCAGGGAGAACAAAGCAAGCGCGCGCTTTTTGAAATGAGAAAACACTTGAGCTGGTATGTGAAAGGACTTCCAGGATGCGCACAAATACGCGCTCAGCTTTTTCAATTGGATGAGTTGAGCGAAGTAAAAAATAAATTAACCGAATATTTAACCAAGGTAGGTGTGTCATGATCAAAAAAGATTATTTCATGCCGATTAAGAGGACGCTCATATTTGTCTGGCATCGCATGTTTGATAGTTAGGACTTCAGGGTGAATATTCTTTCATGTTTCGATTTTTGTGAAAGGTAAACCTAAAGTTACTTTAGTAGTGAATTAATGCGTAGAATTTTCAACCCTGAAAAACGATTGGAGGATATATGAATCGTAAAAAAATAATCATCATGGGTGCCGCCGGACGTGATTTTCACAATTTCAACTTGCGTTATCGCGATAACGAAGAATTTGAGGTAGTTGCTTTTACTGCCACGCAAATTCCCGATATTGAAGGCCGTGTTTATCCTGCAGAACTCGCCGGAAAACTTTATCCCAACGGTATTCCCATTCATCCCGAAGAAAAATTGGCCGAGTTGATCAAAGAATACAAAGCGGAAGGTGTTGTCTTTGCTTACAGCGATGTTCCGCACGAATACGTCATGCATAAAGCGGCTCAGGTGAATGCTGCCGGAGCAGATTTCATTTTGATGGGTACGGAAAGCACTATGCTCAAAAGCAAAGTGCCGGTGATTTCTGTGTGCGCCATTCGTACCGGCTGCGGGAAAAGTCAGACCACTCGCCGCGTGAGCGAAATTTTGCGCTCCTGGGGTAAAAAAGTAGTTGCCATTCGCCATCCCATGCCCTACGGTGATCTGGCAGCACAAAAAGTGCAACGTTTTGCTTCGTACGAGGATATGGATAAACACAAATGTACCATCGAAGAACGCGAAGAATACGAGCCGCATATTGACCGCGGTGTCGTTGTTTATGCTGGTGTGGATTACGGTGCCATTCTGGAAGAAGCGGAAAAAGAAGCGGATATCATCATCTGGGACGGCGGGAATAACGATACGCCTTTCTATAAACCGGATTTGAATATCGTCGTCACCGATCCCCATCGTGCAGGTCATGAGCTTACTTATTACCCGGGCGAAACTAATTTGCGTATGGCGGACGTGATTGTGATCAATAAAATTGACACTGCGGATTATGAAGATGTGGAATATTTGCGCGAAAATATTCGCGAAGTCAATCCGGATGCGATTGTCATCGACGGCGCATCTCCGCTGGTAGTGGAAAATCCGGAATTGATTCGCGGGAAACGGGCTCTGGTTGTGGAAGACGGTCCCACGTTGACTCATGGCGAAATGACTTACGGTGCCGGCGTTGTCGCTGCCGAAAAATTCGGTGCATCGGAACTTGTTGATCCCAGACCCTGGGTTGTGGGCAAAATTGCTGAAACCTATGAAAAATATCCGGAAATCGGCATGCTCCTTCCGGCAATGGGATATGGCGAGCAGCAAGTGAAAGACCTGGAAAAAACCGTAAATGCTGTTGATTGCGACGTTGTTGTCATCGGAACTCCCATCGATTTGCGCCGCGTAATTAATATTGAAAAACCGGCGGTGCGCGTCATGTACGATCTTCAGGAGATCGGCAAGCCTGATTTAGAAGAAGTGCTTGCCAGATTCAAATAGATAATATCTAAATCCCGGAGTTGATGTTTTTAAACTCCGGGATTTTTCTTTCCTTTGTTTCATTATTTGTAAAGAAGATATTTAATTTGAATAAAAGCAAGAGAAGGTTTATATGACAGAAAAAAAAACCGCAGTTGTCGCACTTGGCGGTAATGCCATAACCAGAGAATTTGAAGAAGGAAATATCTTCCAGCAGTTTGCCAATACGCGCCGTAGTCTGGTCGGCGTGCTGGAATTAATTAAACGCGGCTATCAAATTGCCCTTACTCACGGGAATGGCCCTCAGGTGGGGAATTACCTGATTCGCGTGGAGGAGAGTCGGCGAGTGGTTACGCCGATCCCACTCGGAATCATGGTGGCAGATTTGATGGGCGGCATGGGTTACATGATCGCTCAATCGCTGCAAAACAAATTAATTCGCAACAAAATTGATCG
>NATN01000125.1 GCA_002085355.1 Candidatus Zhuqueibacterota bacterium 4484_87
CAGGGAGACAAAAATAAGCATAGCTTTCATTTTGTTAAAGACACAGATGATGAGCATCCAATAAAGACACAGGTAATACCACACATTGACAATATATTGCTAAACGAAATTTCTATGGATAAAAGACAGCCTAAGTGTTGTGATATTTCTAGTTTAGGACTCGACAATAAAGACAAAATCTTACACAAATATATTATATACGTACCAATAAAATTTAATGTCAATAAAAACGGAATATCTGAAGAAACATATTTAGGACATTTTGGTCTTTTACGCGACAATGAATTCAATGAATTTGATCATTTGATATTATCAATTTTGGAAGAAAATAAAATTGATAATATAATAAAATCTTTATTTTCTTAATCAAGGAAAAAACATTATTGGAAAATAGTTATAATTCAAACCACTCCGGCACATTCTCTCTTAATTCATCTTTGAATTGTTTATGATAAAACTCATTCACTCGTTTATCGTATCGGTATTCCTCGCCCCATTTCACATGGTTTTTAACAATTTCTTTCAACGCATCTATAACCAGCAACAACTCTTCATCCGTCATCGTAGGATGGATTGACAGGCGGACCCATCCCGGTTTTTGGGACCAATCGCCGCTGTCGAGCAAAGCCGTAAGACGCCTGGATTCTTCAGGTGTCAAATTAAGCAAAAAATGTCCGTACGTTCCGGCACAAAGGCACCCTCCGCGCACCTGTACTCCAAAACGATCATTGAGCAGCTTCACTATCAAATTATAATGAATATCTTTAAAATAAAAGGAAACAACTCCCAATCGATGCTCGACATTATCAGCGAGAATTTGAATGCCTGGAATTTTTCTCAATTCGCGGAATGCAATTGCAAGCAATTCTTCCTCCCGTTTCAGCATCTGACTCGGATTCATTTTTTCTTTTAATTTGATGGTGAGAGCAGTCCGCATTGCCTGCAAAAATCCGGGTGTCCCGCCATCCTCTCTCATTTCAATATTTTCCATATATTTTACACCGCCCCAGGGATCCGTCCAATCCACGGTACCTCCGCCCGGATGGTCGGGGATTTTATTTTTTTTACAAAATTCAGCGTTGCAGATAAGAACACCCGAAGCGCCGGGGCCTCCTAAAAACTTATGGGGAGAGAAAAAAATTGCATCCAGTCGTTCCTCAGGATTGTCCGGATGCATATTAATTTCCACATAGGGAGCAGAAGCTGCAAAATCGATGAAACAATACCCGTCATATTGGTGCATCAAACTCGCTAATTGATGATATGGAGTCTGAATGCCCGTTACATTGGAACAAGCGGAAAAAGCGCCGAATTTCTGTTCGCGATTTTTATATTTCTTAATGTAATCCTCAACGATATTTAAATCTACCACACCGTCCTTATTCGGCGGAATTACGACCACATCAGCGATTGTTTCCTGCCAGGAAATTTGGTTGGAGTGATGTTCCATGTGGGTTACAAAAACGACAGGTCTTTTATTCTCCGGCAAGCGAATTGAATCCTTGAAACCTTCGGGAACGCGTAATCCTAAAATGCGTTGAAATTTATTAATTGCAGCGGTCATGCCAAATCCTGGTGTCATTATGACATCATCAGGGCCAGCATTCACATGTTCTTTGATATAACTATGCGCAAAATGGTAAGCAGCCGTCATAGTAGTTCCGGTCACACTGGTTTCGGTGTGGGTATTTCCGACAAAAGGCCCAAACGTCCGCGCTATTTTGTCTTCAATGGGTTGATACAAACGTCCGCTGGCAATCCAGTCAGCGTAAATAATTTTTTTCTTGCCATAGGGCGTGAGAAATTGCTGGTCGATACCGACAGTATTTTCGCGAAAAGGTTGAAAATATTTTTCCAGTTCAGTCATCGTGATAACCTCTTCATCTTTTTGAGTTCAGGTGCTCTATTTTCGGATTCTTTTTCGTCCAATTCCTTTATCCGATTTTCGAGTTCTCTAACAATTTTATCATAGATTTTATGCCATTCTTCGCTATTATTTTTTAATTTTTCGAGCTTATGTTGATAATCGGCGTAATTCACATGATATTGCTGCATTATGCTATCAATCAACGCCTGTTTTTTAGTTGCTTCCACCAAATCTGTGCAGGAAACAACATCGCAGTAAATTTTCACAAATGTGTCTTCATCAATTTGTTGATGATTCTTTTGCTGACAGTTAGCAGTAAAAAGCAGAATCGATATCAACACAATAAAATTTGCTATTTTCCCGAACATTTTTTCCCTTTAAAAAATGTGAATAAGTCAAAATATAAAACATACTTCTGTAAAATACAAGTAATTTTTCATTGCTTTTACCAAATATTTTGTTAAATTGTATCCATGAATATCCGCGATAAATTAAAATTCATCGAACAAATCGGAAACAAGCCAACTGCTTCAAAACAAACCCAAACGGACCGCATTCCGATTGAAGCGGTAATCGCCGGCGAAAATTACAAATCAACGTTTGTGATCAGTAATAAATTCGAAGCCGATTATGTCCACGGAAACGTCTCCCTCGGCGAAGCGTTACAGCTCTCCTCCTCCTATTTGCAGTTAGCCGGAAAAGATGAAAACTTAGCGAAAATTGACATTGAAAAGGCGTTGTTTTTTGACACTGAAACAACAGGTCTGTCTGGGGGAAGCGGTACGTACATTTTCCTCGCTGGTTTCGGCTATTTTGCAGATGGCCAATTTCATGTCAAGCAATTTTTTCTCCGCCATCCAGGCGAAGAAAATTTTATGCTCAATGCCATTGCCGAATTGATTGCTGAAAAGGACAGTTTCATCAGCTTCAACGGAAAAAGCTTTGATTGGCCTCTTCTAAAAGGCAGAATGGTTTTTCACCGCATCTGGCGCGACATTGCCGACCCGGTACATCTGGATCTGCTCCATGCAGC
The DNA here is from genome assembly GCA_002085355.1 of Candidatus Zhuqueibacterota bacterium 4484_87. Classification (GTDB taxonomy): domain Bacteria; phylum Zhuqueibacterota; class Zhuqueibacteria; order Thermofontimicrobiales; family Thermofontimicrobiaceae; genus 4484-87. The sequence goes on from NATN01000125.1 coordinate 2,901, forward strand.
AAGACGAGTCTGGAAACATTCATTGCCGGACTGTTCACTGTCTTCCTTGGAAAAATCCGTGCTCAATGTCCGCCGCGACGGTGATGTGCCATCTTGGGAAATTCCTGAAATTTATTTCCGTTATTTGCGCGGCGGCGACCCGGAGCCGTTGTTGCCGGTATTTTACCACAATAAAATTGACATTTTATCGCTTGTATCACTGACTGCACGTTTGCATCAGATCCATCGCGCGCCCATAAAAGAGGCTGAAAATGATCGTGAACTTTTTTCTCTGGCAAATTACTATGAAAAAACAGGCCATTTTGACAGCGCCATTGATATTTATCGCCAGTTGATATCCGGTGAAATCCCGGCATCAGAAAAGCAAAAAGCGCAGCTTCGGCTTGCATATTGCCTGAAACGAAATGGTCAGTTCGAACAAGCCGCCGCAATCTGGCAGGAAATAATTTCATCCGGTTCATTTTCTTTTGAAGCCCATGAAGAACTCGCCAAGTATTATGAGCATCATTTAAAAAATATCCAGCAAGCCTGCCAAATCGTCACTTCTGCCCTGTCCGCGATTGAAATAAAAGAACAACTGCACCCGATGTATGAGATTTACCAAATGAAAGAGAGTCTGCAATACCGCTTAAATCGCTTGAATCGTAAACTCAACCACTGACTTAATTTTATTATTCATTCGTACAATTCTGTATAATTTTATTATTCTAAACTTTAAAAGCAAATAATTTTGTTGCTTTTTTTTCACTAATTTGCTATATTCTGATAAATCGAGGAACGAATATGGACGCTGAAAATTATCATTTTGAAAACCATTATCCCAAACGTCGAATTTCCCGCGAAATAAAAATCGGGAACATTGCCACAGGCGGCAGTTCTCCGATTACTATTCAGTCAATGACTAATACCAAAACTTCTGATGTCAGCGCCACTGTGCGGCAAATTTATCAGTTGGAAGAAGCCGGCTGCGATATCGTGCGCGTCGCAGTACCTGATGAAAAGGCAGCACAGGCAATTGCAGACATCAAGAGCCAAATACACATCCCCCTTGTCGCAGACATTCATTTCAACCACAAATTAGCGCTGCAATCCATCGAAGCCGGCGCCGATAAAATTCGCATTAATCCGGGCAACATCGGCTCAGCGTGGAAAATACGCGAGGTGCTTGACAGCGCCAATGAGCATTCCATTCCCATCAGAATCGGCGTCAATGCCGGATCTTTGGAAAAGGACTTGGTGGATAAATATGGTCAGCCGTGCGCAGATGCCATGGTTGAAAGTGCCATGCGCCACGTAGCTCTGTGTGAAAAATACAATTTTTCAAATATCATCGTGGCACTCAAAGCTTCCGATGTTTTAATGATGATCGAAGCTAACCAGAAATTCGCTGCACTGACAGATTACCCGCTGCACCTGGGCGTCACCGAGGCAGGAACAAAAGACACCGGACTGGTGAAATCCGCCATCGGAATCGGAACTCTGCTGCATCAAGGCATCGGAGACACCCTCCGCGTCTCTCTCACTGCTGATCCGGTGGAAGAAATCAAAGCCGGGTTAAATATCCTGAAAGCGTTGAAATTGAAACGCCACGGCATCACTCTGATTTCCTGTCCCACTTGTGGAAGACTGGAATACGATTTATTCAAAATAATCGAAGAATTCGAAGCCAGAACTGAACACGTCAAGAAACCGGTTACCGTAGCAATCATGGGTTGCGTTGTTAATGGCCCCGGCGAAGCGCGCGAAGCTGACATTGGAATTGCCGGCGGGAAAGGCAAAGTCGTACTATTCAAAAAAGGTAAAGTCATTAAAACAATCCCCGAATCTCAAGTGATTGACATCTTGTTAGAAGAAATTAATAAAATCTGATAACCAAAGACAAAGAAAGGATGTTCTATGGTATCCCAATACATTAGCCATGCGATGGAAAAAAGCTCCTGGATTCGCCGCATGTTTGAAGTAGGTGCTGAGCTAAAAAGAATTCACGGGCCCGGGAATGTATTCGATTTAAGTCTGGGAAATCCGATTATTGAACCTCCTCAAAAATTTTTTGAAGTCATGGAAGATATTTCCCGGCAAACTAAATCCGGGCTTCACCGCTACATGCCCAATGCTGGCTTCCCGGAAGTCAGAGAGAAAATTGCCAATCATTTGACGAAAAAAAATATTCTGAAAACAGACGGCAAACATGTAATAATGAGCTGCGGCGCCGGCGGCGGGATCAATGTCATTCTCAGAACTTTATTAGATCAAGGGGACGAAGTTATCATCCTGGCGCCCTTCTTCTCCGAATATCAATTTTACGTTCGCAACCATCATGGGAAAGTTGTAATCGCCGAAACTGACGAACATTTCAATATCGACATTGAAAAGCTCGAAAAAAAGATGAACAAAAAGACAAAAGCCATCATTATCAATAATCCCAATAATCCCACCGGCAAAGTTTATGATAAAGAGACAGTTCAAAAATTTGTCGATTTTATGCATGAGAAACAAAAAAAATGTAAGCGTCCCATTTACATCATTTCAGACGAGCCTTATCGGGAAATTGTATATGATGATGTCGAAGTGCCGCCGATTTGCCAGATGTATGAAAACAGCTTTTTGGTTTACTCATGGTCTAAGTCTCTGGCAATCCCCGGCGACCGTATCGGCTACATTGCAGTTAATCCGGAAATGGAACATGCGCAAAAAGTAGTTGACGGGTTAATTTTTTGCACGCGCGTTTTAGGATTTGTCAATGCACCGGCAATCATGCAATTAGCTGTGGGAGAGCTGCTGGACACCACAGTAGATATTGATTTTTATGAAAGAAAGAAAAAACTGTTGTTCCAGCGACTAACCGCTGCCGGCTACGAGATAGAAGAGCCTAAAGGTACCTTCTATATGTTTCCGAAAGCGCCGGGCGGAGATGATCTGGCGTTTACTGAACGCGCCAAGGACGAAAAAGTACTCATTGTACCCGGAGTTGGCTTCGGCAGAGGCGGACATTTCCGCATTTCCTATTGCACAGACGACAGGACTATCGAAAATGCTTGCGACAGACTTGAAAAAATTGTTTAAATTTTGATTGCAAAAATTAATTATTTTTTGTATATTTTAAGATTATTTTCCTATACATTTGTCCCGCAGGACAAATCACAAGTGTAAAAAACAGATCTCATCTTGCGCCCATAATCTGATGACATATTCATAGAAAGAAAAAGGATGGCAGAAAGAAAAGTAATCGGAATCGACCTTGGCGGGACCAAAATAAAATTTGGAGTTGTTGCAGAGACAGGAGAAATTTTAGGAAGAGAAATTTTATTGCCGACTGAAAGTCATCGACCTTCTCAGGAAATTGTAAAAACAATTGCCGAAGGAATAGAATTAGCGGTTCAATCGGCCAATCTGTCACGCGATGAAATTCTTGGAATCGGAATCGGATCTCCCGGGCCGCTGGACGTAAGAAAAGGCGTCATTCTCAAAGCGCCCAATTTACCGACGATGAATAATTTTCCTCTCAAAAAAGCAGTCGAAGAAGCTACTGGCTTGCCAGTTAAGCTGAATAATGATGGGAATTGTTTTGTATTGGGAGAAGCATTTTTTGGAGCTGGCAAAGATAAAGATATTGTTTGTGGCGTAACGCTGGGCACAGGCCTCGGCTTTGGCATTGTTTTTAATAAAAAAATCTACATGGGCGCGACTGGCACAGCAGCGGAGATCTGGTGCAGTCCGTACGGAGAAAAAATATTTGAAGAATACGGCTCTGCAAGAACAGTCTCCCGCCTTTTCAAAGAACGAACCGGTGAGCGGCTCACAGCGATTGAAATTTTTCGTCTGGCGCAACAAAACAACCGCGCTGCAATAGACACGTTTCATGAATTCGGATCCAATTTGGGCAAAATTTTAGCCATTTTGGTAAACGTATTGGATCCGGATATTTTGGTAGTTGGCGGATCAGTGAGTAACTCCTGGGAGTTTTTCAAAATCTCCCTGACACAAAATATTTTGCAGCACATTAACGAAGAGCCGCGCAAACATTTGCAAGTGAAACATGCGAGCCTTGGCGATAATGCAGGGCTTCTGGGAGCTGCTGCATTAATCTTTAGCTGAAAGAATTTGCTGTGGAAAAAAATCTCTATTTTTACAAAGCTCATGTAGTTTCAGTCTATGATGGCGATACTTGCACTGTCGATATCGACCTCGGTTTACACATCTGGATTCGCGACGAGAAAATCCGCCTCGCCCGCATCGATGCGCCGGAAATCCGTGGCAACGAACGTGAAAAAGGATTGGAATCCAGAGACTTTCTCCGTCAACTCATTCTTGATCGCGACATCTTCGTCGAAACCATCAAGGATAAAAAAGGAAAATTCGGTCGCTATCTCGGAGAAATTTGGGTGGCAGATGAAAACGATACCTACTTTAATGTAAATGATCTGATGATGAAAGAAGGATACGCCGAGCCTTACAATTACTGAAATTAATTCGATTCAGGTATTTACAAAAATATGAGGAAAGAAAAAATAAGCAGCGTGAAAATAGAAAAAGAGATCGTCGTCATCGGCGACAGGATTTTGGTGAATCCGGACACTGATAAACAAAAGACACCCAGCGGACTATATCTGCCACAGGGAATCACAGCCAAGGAACAAATACACAGCGGGCTTGTGCTGAAGACAGGGCCCGGCTATATTCTGCCGGTTAATGATTTAAAAAAATATTAACCGCTCTCCCATTCCGCGAAAAAATCTATGCCTCTCAAATAGCTTTCTTCCCCCAGTCCGGAAATTCGTTGCTCACAAACATCTTTAATCACTGATATTTTTCTGAACGGCTCCCGATTATGAATGTCGGATAAATGCACTTCAACGGCGGGAATCTGAACCCCGGCAATCGCATCGCGCAAGGCATAGCTGTAATGAGTCAAAGCGCCAGGGTTAATGATTATTCCGGATACTTTTTTTCGCGCGCGATGGATGCGATCAATAATTTCGCCCTCGTGATTTGACTGGAAAAACTTCACTTTAACGCCTTTCGATTTCGCGTATTCTTTAATCAATCTGTTTAAATCTTTCAGGCGTATTTTCCCGTAAATTTCCGGTTCACGTTCACCGAGCAAATTCAAATTGGGACCATGAATCACGAGAATTTTGACTGCCATTATTTTTGCCCCTTAAAAAATATTTTTTCCATTGCGCTTTGCAGATTTTTTTCAGGCAAATTTGAAACAATTTTTGCATCCCCGATATCTTCAAGTACTACCAGCGCTAACTTCTCATTTCGTCGTTTCTTGTCCGACTTCATGAATTGCATCAATTGATTGCTGTTCACATCTTTTGGTAGTGGAGGAACGGGAATGCGCTGCAGCAATTTTTCAATACGATCAAATTTATCTTTTGAAATAAAATTTTCAGCAAAAGACAATTGAGCCATCACCCGCATTCCCCAGACAACAGCCTCACCGTGACGAAAATAGCTGTAACCGGTCACTCCTTCCAATGCATGGCCCGGTGTATGCCCGAAATTCAAAATTCCCCGCAATCCAGTCTCCTTTTCGTCCTGTCTGACCACGTCGGATTTGATTTCGCAACAGCGGGCGATAACTTTTTCCATTAAATCAAAATCCAGATTATCTTTTTCTGCAATCTCTGTTTTCTCCAACAATTCAAAAAATGTTTTGTCTCGAATCAACGCATATTTAACAACCTCGCCAAAGCCAGCATATATTTCTCTCTGGGAAAGAGTTGCCACTACTTGCGGGTCTATGACGACAATTTTAGGCTGAAAAAATGCTCCTACAAGGTTCTTGCCCCCTGGGAGATTTCCCCGCATATACGTTGCCGCGACAAATCCCGCAAGATCACCGACAACACCGCCGCCTAAAGCAATGACTGCACTGCTGCGATCAATACCGGCAGCAACCATTTTGCGCAGAACAGACTCGTAAACTGAGATGCTTTTTGAAGACTCTCCCTCGGCAATTTCGATGTAAGTTGTATCAAATCCCGCATCAATTAATTCACTAAAAACCGTTCTGGCATAAAGTTCACCAACGCGCCGATCAGTGATAAGAACATTTTTCTTTGAAATTGAAAATTCCTGTAAAATATCCGGCAATTCTTCCAGA
>NATN01000126.1 GCA_002085355.1 Candidatus Zhuqueibacterota bacterium 4484_87
AATCTTTGCCTGCGGAGCTGGCACAGATCATCCCGAAATTGTACATTCCTATGACGACACATCAGCGCATCGCGGATATTCTTATTATTATTACATCATTTCATTTGATGATGGAACCAACAATGTGGGATCTCCGGCAAATCCGTCGGGTGAGCTGCACAGTAGCTTGTTCTGGACGCGGACAATTGAACCAGCTTTTCTGCGTCGTCCGGCAGGCGAGAAATTAGCGGAAATTCGCGTCGTACCCAATCCCTACAATGTCAGAAATCGCGATTTCCAATATCCGGGCGAACCGGATAAAATTATGTTTCTGAATATCCCTGCAGAATGTATTATTCGAATTTACACAGAGCGGGGAGATTTAATTAAGACAATTATTCACGACGATGGCAGCGGTGATGAATCATGGAATTCCACGACTGAATATGGTCAGGTCGTTGTGAGCGGCGTCTATCTCGCGGTTTTTGAGGTTTCGAGCGATTACAAAGATCCGCAGACAGGTGAACTTCTCTACCGAAAAGGCGACAAAGAAATTCGGAAATTTGTCATTATTAGATAATTCACTATCAAAAAGAGAGACCTGATGCATAATTTAAAAAAATACCCATTTTGGGGAACAATTCTGATTTTTGTCTTTGTCCTTTTATTCTTTCATCAGGCACAACTGTTTGCTCAGGAGGTAAAAGAGATAAAAATCGGCTCTTTACATAATTGGTACCGCGAAGACGGTTGCGAACCGGAACATGGTTTTCTCAAAATTCAGCAAGCTGGTTTGGAATGGCCTGCGCAGTATCAGGATATGGACTGCCAGGCTGCTAAAGCGCTATGGATTGCAACCTCCAATTATACGGATGCTGATCAGTATGGCGGGAATTTCTTTCCGTACAAAGTGGTTCATGTGGGGCCCCGCGGCTGGGACACGGAAAGAGAGTTCATGCCCATTGAGTTTAAAATGATCGGCAGGTTTGACCATCCACTGGTTTATGTGGATGGTAATCCCGGATCAGAACTGATGTGGTCAGATATTATCGAGGAAGTTGACGAGAGTCTTCCCTGCGATCGATTAATTTATGACGTCGTGAATACTTCCATCGGTATTACCATGACGCGAAAAATCTATGCCTGGGCGCAGCAGTATCACGATAACTATTTTGTTTATGAGTATATTTTCAAAAATACCGGTAATGTCGATAAAGACCCTGACATTGAAAGGCCGGATCAGAGTCTGGAAAATGTGTATGTTTTCTTCCATTATCGCTATGCTGTCAGCCGCGAAGGTGCTACCTGGACCGGTTTAAATTCTCCGCGATGGGGAATAAATGCTATGTTGAGCAGCCGCGGTGAAGCCAAGGAAGACTACAGTTTCAGCAGTTATCACTATACCGGAGATTATGAAGATTGGCTCAATGGCGATCCTGACGCGGATTCTTTGCGCTGCCAATTTGCTTGGGCTGGAAAGCACTCAAGTGCCAGCTACGATATAATCGGCTATCCGAATGTGAAATACAAAACAGGCAGACTTTCAGGTCCGCAGTTCGTAGGTGTCGTAACTCTCCATGCGGATAAATCCGCTACTGATAAAAGCGATGATCCGCAGCAGCCGACGACGACAACGTACCAGCAGTCAGACGACCCACCCACTCGTCCTAACGATCAATTTGATGCTTCTCGCATGGCAGATGAGTGGAAATGGATCACTCGAGGTCATCGTCTGCCACGGCACGACGAGTATGTTGGCGATGGTTTCCCCGATCAGTTGGAGGGAACACCAGGCGGCTTTTCCAATATGAACGGTTACGGACCCTATCAATTAGGCCCGGGAGACAGCGTCCGACTTGTCATTGCTGAAGGTGCCAATGGTCTGAATCGTCAGCTCTGCGAGCAAATCGGAGCAAGGTGGATAAAAGCACACAACAATTCTGCTGATCAGGGCCCATTTGATCTGCCTGATGGGACGACGACTACTGATGAAGATGTTTATAAAGATTCCTGGGTGATGACCGGAGTGGATTCTTTGTTCAAAACATTTGGCAGAGCCAGAAGAAATTACAATGTCAATTTTGATATTCCCATGCCACCGCCTCCGCCTTCAATGTTTGAAGTGAAATCCGGCGGAGATCGGATTAGGCTGACCTGGGCGAATAATGCGGAGTCATGGCCCGGATTTGCCGGCTATCGCATTTATCGAGCTGTGGCAAAATATGATACAACTTATGACGAAATTTTTGCCTGCGGTAAAAATACCAACCATCCGGAGATTGTGAATTCTTATGATGACACGTCTGCGGTACGCGGCTATTCATACTATTATTACATTGTTTCTTTTGATGACGGAACTAATAATGTCGGTTCAATGGCAAATCCTCCGGGAGAATTGCACAGTAGCATGTTCTGGACACGTACGATCGAACCGGCTTTCCTGCGGCGACAGGCGGGAGATGCGTTGTCCAAGATCCGTGTTGTGCCCAATCCGTACAATGTTCGCGCGATTGATTTCCAATATCCCGGAGAGCCGGACAAGATTATGTTTCTGAATATTCCCGCAGAATGTATCATTCGCATTTACACCGAGCGAGGAGATTTAATCAAGACCATCATTCATGACGATGGCAGCGGGGATGATTACTGGAATTCCACGACCGAATACGGCCAGGTCGTGGTGAGCGGCGTCTATATTGCCCTTTTTGAAGTGACAACCGATTACGCTGACCCTCAGACGGGAGAAATCCTTTACCGTAAAGGGGAACGCGAAATGAGAAAATTTATCATCATTCGATAGCTTATAGAAAATATAACAAAAATCAACCATATCAGTTAAGGAGATTTTACAATGAAAAAATCTTTGTTTCTTTTCATGATTACAGCCTTAACAATTTTTCTGATTGTGCCTTCGGGACATGCGCAGAAAAAATTAGCGCAGACCGGCTTCCAATTTATGAGCGTCGGTCTGGATGCACGAGCAACCTCTATGGCAGAGGCTTTTACAACCGTGGACGGGTCTTCTATCTGTATGTTTTATAACCCGGCGGGTTTGGCTTCAGTCGATCATTTTGTTGATATGTCTTTCAGCACTATGAACTGGATCGCAGATATCAAGTATAGCGGTGGCACCGTGGCGTTGAATTACGGACAAGGTCATTACGGTGTTTTCGGATTCAGTTTCCTGACAGTCGATTACGGCCAGTTCGAATGGACGCGCGTTGCAGAAAACGAACAGGGCTTTGAAGATATCGGAGAACTGTTGGGCAATCCGAAACCCAACGCGTACGCCTTTGGGCTCTCTTATGCCAGGCAGTTGACTGACAGATTTTCTGTCGGCGGGCAGGTAAAATATGTCTATCAGAATTTAGGTTCCAGCTTTGCCCCTGTTTACACGGAAGAAGACACGATCATGGAAAAGAAAAAATATGATCTGGATGTCTTTTCATTTGATTTCGGAACAATTTACCGCACAGGCTTTCGTAGCCTCGTATTTGGCATGACCATCCGGAATTTTTCCAGAGAAATTAAATACGAAAAAGAGAGTTTTCAACTACCGCTTACGTTTAAAATCGGTATCTCTATGAATGCGTTTGATTTGGTGCCAATTTCTTCAGAATATCACAAGTTGAATATTTCTGTCGATGCCGTGCATCCCAGGTCTTTTCCCGAATATGTCAGTATCGGCGGGGAATACGATTTTATGAACATGATTTTTCTCCGCGCGGGCTATATGTCCAGCCATGATGAATATAATCTCAGCTACGGCGTTGGTTTTAAAGTTTTTGGGTTAGGAGTAGATTACTCTTACGTGCCGTTTGATGTTTTTGATGACATTAATCGAATCACGGTGAACTTTACTTTTTGATCAAATTACGAACGTAAATGAGGATGGATGAGCAATGGGAAAAATTCCCTTTTATTTGCTAATAATCTTTTTAGGCATTACCATGGCATTAAATGCCGGCACTGTTGGGAAAATTTCCGGGAGAGTGACAGATTCGGAAAACGGCGCGCCTTTGCCGGGTGTAAATGTTATGATTGAAGGTACAAATATAGGCGCGGCATCTGATGCTAAAGGATATTTTGTTATTATCAACGTTCCCCCTGGAAATTATACATTGAAATTTTCAATGATTGGTTATGCCGAGTATAAAGTAGAAAATGTGAGAGTTGTCATTGATCAGACTACGACGATAAACGCGGTTTTGCGCCAGGAAGTTATTGGCGGAGAAGAAGTGGTCGTTGTGGCTGAAAGGCCGGTTGTACAGAAGGATATTTCCAACAGTCAGATGAGTATCGTGCCGGCAACAATCGAAGCGCTGCCAGTTGAAAATGTGCAGCAGGTTTTAACGTTGCAGGCAGGAATAGAAAAAGATAGGCAGGGTATTCGCGTTCGCGGTGGCAGCCCTTCGCAGACGATTTTTATGGTGGACGGCCTGTCCATGAATGACGAACGCGCAAATATTCCATATACTGCAGTGAGCCTCAGCTCGATTCAGGAGATTCAGATTCAAACAGGCGGATTTAACGCCGAATATGGAAATATACGATCAGGCCTTGTCAATGTTGTTACTCGCGAAGGCGACCGTAGCCGTTATAGCGCGAATTTATCTATGCGCTATGGGCCTGCGGCGAAGAAACATTTCGGCCCATCAATTTATGACGACTATTCATATTTCAACAGACCTTATCTTGATCCTGCGGTCTGCTGGACAGGAACCATGAACGGCGAGCCTTTTGAGGACAGCAACGGAAACGGCGTTTGGGATTCGGGGGAGACTTTTACAGATTATAACAACGATGGTGTGAGAAGTTACTGGGACGAGCATACTCAGCGTCAATATCCGCAATTTGAAGGCTGGAACGCTGTTTCTTATGCCACTCTCCGCGATGATGATCCGACCAATGATCTGACGCCGCTTGGAGCACAGAGATTGTTTGAATGGCAGCATCGTCGTCAGGGCGACGTCAAAAAACCTGACTATGTGGTTGATTTTGGTTTTGGCGGCCCCGTTCCTTTTTTGAGCGAAAAGCTTGGCAATCTTCGTTTTCATTTGTCCCATTTCAGAGAAAAAGAAATGTTTGTTTTTCCCTTGTCTCGCGATGGTTATTTTGATCAACACACGCAATTGAAGTTGACATCTGATATTGCGCCGGGTATGAAATTGTCGTTGCTCGGATTGTACGGTGTCATTTCATCGGTTTCACCATATAGCTGGACAACAACTCCGACCGGCTACGTGCTCCGTGATCAGGCGCAAATCGCCAATTTAATTCACAGCAGCAGCGGGAATAGCGTGCTTTATATGCCCGGATATTACAGCCCCACAGATATTTATCGCGGCATGGTGGGTATTAAATTTACTCATACATTAAGCCCACGCACTTTTTACGAAGTGAATCTGTTGAATAAGCGCAGCCGATATGATACGTATCAGATGACGGAACGCGACACGACGAAAAGGTTTGAAATTATTAATAACTTTTTTGTGGACGAAGCTCCTTACGGCTACTGGGGATACGGCGTGCCGGGAATTGATGGCATGAGCCTGGGCGGATGGATGAATTTGGGGAGAGACAGTACAGTTAATTCTACAACTTCATTGAGGTTTGATATCACCAGTCAGGTGAATAACAATAATCAGGTCAAAGCTGGTCTTGAAATTGTCTATAATGATTTTAATATTCGTTCCGGCACTTACAGTCCATCCATGAATACTTGGACTCGCAGCCAGCGCTACCATGTCTTTCCGTTTCGTTTTGGCGTTTATGTGCAGGATAAAATGGAAATTCAGGGTTTCATAGCCAACATCGGTTTACGACTCGATTATTACGATTCTAATTCAAAAAAATATTTAATGAATCAATATGATAAATATTATACTGCCGGCTACGGCAAATTAATTGAAAAAGATATTCCTACGGAAGAAACAAAAGCAACTTTGGATGTAAGCCCACGCTTGGGCGTTTCTCATCCGATTACAGATAATTCAAAATTATATTTTAATTACGGTCATTTCCGATCAGAACCAGCTTCGACCTATCGCTTTCGTATTCAGCGTGAGTCAAGCGGGTTGGTCACATCAATCGGTAACCCTGAGTTGAAGCCGGAAAAGACTGTGGCTTATGAGCTTGGTTTTTCTCAAAATATCCTGGACATGTTTTTGTTGAATATTGCGGCATATTATAAAGATGTAACTGATCAAATCGGGTGGATTTATTATCAAAACGTGAATAGCACGGTTCAATATCGCAAACCAGCAAATAATAATTACGCAGATATCCGGGGATTCGAAGTAACGTTGACCAAGCAAATGGGGAGATGGGTTACGGGATTTGCCAATTATACTTATGATGTGCGCACTTCGGGATATTTCGGGCTATTGCGTTATTACGAAAACCCGACCGAGCAGCGTACTTATCTTAAAGAGAATCCTTATCAGTCCAAACCGCGGCCTCGTCCCTATGCCCGCTTGAATCTCGACTTCCACACGCCGGAAGATTTTGGACCCGTGTGGATGCAGATAAAGCCACTTGCCGGCTGGAGACTCAATATTTTAGCGGAATGGAAATCAGGACGTTATGAGACCTACAATCCGAACAGTATCCCCGGCATTGTGGATGATGTCCGCTGGAAAGACTATTACAACGCTGATTTACGTTTTGCAAAGCTTTTTCACATCAGTAAATATGATGTTCAGTTTTACGTTGATGTATCCAATGTTTTTAATCTTAAGTACATGACTGCCGGATTTTTTGAATATCGTAATTATGCGGGATTTGCCGACAATCGCGATTATCTCGCCTATCTGGAATCGCTCAATTTTTCCTGGGAAGAAGGCGTGGAACATGGGAACGATCGTGTGGGCGAATTCAGACCGGTCGGCGTGAAATATGACCCGCTGGAACCGAATCCAAACAATGATCCGGAAATTGAAGCAAGAAATAAAAAGCGAAAAGAAACAAAGTCATATATTGACAATCCCAATATTGAATCGTTGGCTTTTATCAATCCGCGACATATCATGTTCGGAATCACGATCAATTTTTAACAAAAGCAGGGAATGAAAAGTGGATATAAAGCAAAATAACAGACAATTTGCACTTTTGATTTATTTCGCGCTGGTGAGTTTTATTTTATTCTTTCAAATATATCCTGCGACTTCGCAAGTTGCGGGTACCGAAAAACGTTACATTCGCATTGGTTCTTTGCAGAGCCATTTCTCCGCCTATGGATCCGAAAGGGCGTGGAACAATTCCTACTATGAAGGCCTCATTTGGCCCGCGGATTATCTGCAACAGGATAACGCAGTTATCAAGCGGGCATGGATCGCAGTACAAGATTTTACTAATCCGGAGGGAAAACATTACGATTATTACGGAATTTATTTTGCCCGGGATGAATATGTGGATGTGTCTCTTTTCCCTATGGAATTGAAGCAGAGTGCGAAATTCGCGCCGCCCATGGTTTACGTAGATGGGAATAATATCTCCGCCATCTATTCTGGTGATATTGATGAAATTAATCCTGACCAGATCGCAGATCGCATTATTACCAACGTTGTCAATACTTCCATGGGGCTTAC
>NATN01000127.1 GCA_002085355.1 Candidatus Zhuqueibacterota bacterium 4484_87
TAATCACTACCGTACCAGCCTGAAGTTCCTCCATCATTCGGTGAGCCGTTTTTTTGTTGTCGGTCCAGCCGTAAGCCGATAAGCCAAAATCAACATCATTTGCCAGACGAATTGCCTCATCAACTGAATCCACAGCCATTATGGGAAGAACGGGCCCGAAAGTCTCCTCAGTCATTACCTTCATGGAATGATCGACATCCACCAAAAGCGCAGGCTGCAAAAAATAGCCGCGCTTGCCGATTCGCTTGCCGCCGTAAAGCAATTTCGCTCCTTTATGCTGCGCGTCAGCAATATGACTGAGCGCAAGCTGCAATTGCCGTTCATTCTCCATGGGGCCAACATCTGTATCTTCTGCCAGCGGATCACCCACGCGGATTTTCTGTATATTCTTCAAACATTCCTGAACAAACCGGTCTGCCACAGTTTTTTCAACATACACACGCTCAACAGACGCACACACTTGCCCGGAATTGAACATTGCTCCCCAGACGATACCACGCGCTGCCCGTTCGATATTTGCGTCGGCAGCAACAATTGCAGCATCTTTTCCCCCCAATTCCAGCAACACGGAAGATTGCTGCTGCGCAGCCGAACACATCACTCTGGTTCCGGTTTTTGTGCTTCCTGTAAAAATTATCTTTTCAATTCCGGGATGTCCTGTCAAATAGGATGCATCTTCATCGGAAATAAAAATTGTGTTCAAAACATGCTCTGGAAAGCCTGCCTCGCGGAAAAGATCATCAATCATTTTACCAATGAATGGCGTCCCTGGCGCTGGCTTGAATATGACAACATTACCCGCGACAATCGCTGAAATAATTTCCGGGATAGGTACTGAGAAGGGAAAATTCCATGGTGAAATAATCACGATAATTCCATAAGGCTCATAGCGATAGCTGCTTTTCTTATGGGAGAATAAAATCATATCATGTGTCGATTTTTTTTCCCGCAACACCTGTTTTGCATGAGCCGGAGTTTTCTTCAGAAGCATCAAAACAGCAGCGATTTCACTCAACAACGCTTCTGTCTTGGTCTTTCCCTGTTCATTCGCCAGTAAAGTAGCAATTTCGTCAGCGCGCTGGTAAATGACATTTTGCAAACGACGAATAAATTTCAATCTGTGCTTAAGCGGAGTTTTCGCCCAGCGAACAAACTGCTCTTTCGCATTTTTCAACGTTGCATCTATTTCTTCCCGTGTTTGCATACGAATGCGACCTATTTCTTCTTCTGTGGATGGATTATAAGAAATTAGCTCGTTAAAATCCGCTGATTCCTGACGTAACAACTCGTGCATTCTCCCTCCGAAATTTTATATTGGCCACTATTCAATGCCGCGTTTCATTATCATTATTTCATTCTTTTCCCGGAATATGGCTCATAATGTATTCTGCCAGCGCTGTGATGGTCAGACTGGGATTGACCCCCAAATTTGCCGGCACAATGGAGCCATCCACAATATACATATTTTCATAATTAAAAACTCTGCCCAATTTATCAACAACGCCATGTTGTTGATCTTTGCCAATGACGCAGCCGCCTAAAATATGAGCGCTCAAAGGTCTGTTCAGCAAAACTTCCGTGACTGCGCTTTGGGGAATACCGTCTATCTTTTTGGCAATAGCGCGCGCTGCTTCGTTGGCAGCAGGAATGTAAGTCGGCGCTGATTTCTTTGTCTCTTTTGAGCTCAGCGTTTTCGCAAAAGGAAACCACCAGCGTCTTTTCCGAATAAATTCAATTTTATTATCAACCGACTGCATGACGAGCAAAATTATCGCCCGCCGTGCCCAGCCGAAAGGTACTCGGGAACGCAAGAAATTTATTGGATGCCTGAAGCAATTCCACAAATGCTTGAGCGGTCTCGTCAATCGCGAGCCGCCGTCTGTCGCTATCGTGGATAACCAAAACATAGCGTCCGCCCCTTCGGGATAACGCACCGGTTCGATATGCGTCACGTCGTCCACATATAAGCTGGATGTGATTGAAATACCATCGCAAAAACGATCGTCTTTATTTTTACCGCGGACTCCGACCATCACCTCGCTGTTTGTGCGCACTGTTTTTCCCAACTGATCGGAAATATTTGGTAAAGATTTTTTAGATTTGCACGAGAACAACAGTTTATTCGTCCCCAAGGCGCCCGCCGCGAAAATGACGCCTTTCGCTCGAAATTGGCGCTTTTTGCTACGAAAGATCCCGATGGAACGTCTGGTATCAATCAAATAACCGCCGTTCTCTGCCTGCGAGACCAGCACGGCTTCAGTTTCAGGGACAATTTCTGCTCCCAACTGCTCCGCCAGAAATAAGTAATTGCGATCCAGCGAATTTTTTCCGCCAGTTTTGCAGCCAAGCATACAGCTTCCGCCGTGATCGCAGCCGGTCCTCGCCGGCCCTTTACCGTCGAAATAGGGATCAGGCACGGTCTTCCCCTCTTCACCGAAGAAAATGCCCACCTGCGTCGGTGCAAAATATTTTTCTCTGCCAATATCCTTTGCATATTCCTGCAAAAGTTCGTCGCTTCGCCATAATTTCGGGTTTTGCGTCACGCCAAGCATGCGTTTTGCTTCACGATAAAAAGGAGACAAAGTTTTCTGCCAATCATCATCCAAATTCGCCCATTGCTCATCCCGGAAAAATGCATCCGGCGGATCGTACAAAACAGCACAATAAACCAGGCTCCCGCCGCCAACGCCGGTTCCGCTCAGAATAAACGCATTGTGCAGCATAGTGAGTTGCTGAATACCAGTAAAATGAAGTCGAGGTAACCACAACCATTTCCACAGTTGCCAGTTCGTGTCAGCAAAATCTTCACTGCGAAAGCGCTTGCCCTTTTCAATTACACAGACAGAATATCCTTTTTCAGCCAGACGAAGCGCTGCCACGCTCCCGCCGAAACCAGAGCCGATGATTATGTAATCATAATTTTTTTCCATTGAGCCTCCGGGACAAAGAAAAGAAGTGATCAAATTTCAAGGTAGGACAATTGCGGTAAGCAGACCGCCAGAAAGAAAGAAAAACAAAAAACCGCAGCACAGCAAATTTCATAACTGATTTATTTCCCGTTGAAAATCATGTTATTAACATGTCAAATGAAACGCTCCGACAACTTGCGCCTGTGCGCTCTCTGAATTGAATCTTTTCCAGGCATCTCCTGTCTTTAGTACGATAAGGCGCACATTTCTTTCTTGCAAAAAATCTTCTGTCTCCGGCAGAATTTTCATCAACCCAAACTTACCGGTACCTACTACTAAAATTTCAGGCTGATATTCTTCTACCACTTTGCAAATATCTGCAATGCATAACTCATGTCCTTTGCGGCGCCACCAGTTGGAAATCACTTCTTGCGGCGTCACAATCACATCGCTGCGGTAAGAGACGCCATCAATAACAATTTTTCCAAAACTATAATTCTCAATCATTTCTCTTCACTACGCGAAATGACACGCCAAACCTTTCCTGCAAAAAACCACCGTACTGTTTTGCCTGCCGATCACTGGCAAAAGCACCAACATGCACAAGAAAAAGCCTCTTGCCCGATATAATGCGGGGCACAATTTTCACTTCATATTGCAGAGAGGAAAATTTTTCCTGAAGCCGCACAGCATTCCTGCGATCGGTAAAAGCCCCCACCTGAACAGTGAAGGGTAAATCTTCGGGTCGGTTCTGGGTATTTGGCAGTTGAAAAACTTCTTCAATCGGTTCCGGCGAAACAACTAATGAGTCCGTTCCTGATCGCATTTGTTCCAATGCTCTTTGAGCATCATTGGCAAATAAATGATCGGGATACTTCTTGATGAATTTTTTAAATGTCTTCTCTGCCTTTTTTTTATCGCCCAATATCCGGGAACAAACTGCAGAAAAATAGCTGGCGACCGGGATAAATTTTGATTTGGAAAATTTCTTGACAACTTTATCAAACCAGAATCGTGAGCGTTGATAGGATTTTTTGATAAAAAAGTACTGTCCCAATTTCATCATAGCGGCTTCGGCATAATGGGACTCAGGGAAATTTTCAGCAACCTTTTGATAAACTGTAGCCGCTTTTTCTCCGTCTAACTCCAGATAAGCCTCAAGATAAAGTGGAATGGGGCTATTCGGCAACTGCACGCGCACTTTCTCCAGCCTTTGTGCAAGCTCCTCCCGACTGTTATTTTCCAGCCACTCAAACAGCCTCGCGTCAATGTCTTGCTTTTGGGCGTACAGCGGCAAGGCGAAAAAAAATATCAGAAAAATCAGCAATAATTTTCGAGTCACTTTTTCTCTATTCAATTATTGTCACCAAAACTATCAATCGACGAAAGTATCCCATTCCAGGCAATTCGGGCAGCGCCAGAGCGGTTCTTCGCTCACATGTCCACAATTTTTGCAAGCAAAATACTTTTCTTTCTGAGCAAATAGGTCATCTATGAGCTCATTGGCATACTTGAGCGCTTCGTCCTGTTTCCCGATGCGAGGCAGAAATTTGACCAGGTATCTTTTCGCATGAATTGAAGTCACATCTTTTTCCAGACAATCCTGGCATAAATCAATCGCACGCTGAAGTTCGCCCTTGCGCTCGTAAATATCCGCCAGTGCGAATCGAACCGGGTCGTTTTTCGAATCTTTTTTGAGTAATTTTTGAAAAATTGATTCAACCTCCCCGAAATTGCCGATATGGAACAGCACGTCCCTGATTCGTTGAAATGCGAGATATGCTTTATCAGGAGCGTTGGAAATAAAACGCTTCAATTCATTTAACGCATCGTTATAGCGATTTTCACGAACATAAGAATCGCTCAAATATAAATATGCCGGAGGACATGCAGGGTCAAGCTTGATTGCATCGCGAAATTTCAAACGCGCATCATGCTCTTTTCCCTGATCCGCCAATTCCCTGCCTGCTTCAACCTTGTAAAGAGCAAGTATCTTTTTGTTCTCAGCATCTTTGCTTTTATACAACGCTTTCCGCGTCTCAAAAGCGTGGTCCCAATCGCCGGCTGCCTCCTGAATTTTCAATCGCAGCTCCTGTGCCCATCGTTCATTTCTGGCGGTCTCCGACAATTGATCCGCAAAAACCTGAGCACGGTCAAATCGCTTTGCATCTTTATAATCCGCGATGAGACTTTTCAGAATATCAATACGCTGTGCCACAGTGAGATGGGGACGAATCAACAATCCGCGATGAATTTTAATCGCACGATCATAGAATCCCCGTTCCCGAAGAATATCACCAATTTTTAAATATGCATCGATATTGTGAGTGTCGTTTTTCACTGCAATGCGCAATTTCTCTAACGCTGCATCCTTATCGCCGGAAATCAGATAATTGAGCGCTGTTGTATATTCAAGCGTGGCATCAATTTTTCTCCCCCGACGGCGAAAGACGATCAATGCAATTAACAAAGCAGCTACTATTGCAACTGCCAAAATGATCATGGTTTCTGTTGTCATCCATTTTCCTCGCGGTTATTTTATGCTAAAAGTTCTTTATTCAAATCATCATCACTGTCAGTTTCTTCATCAATCGGAATATTGCGCAATTCGTCTAATTCCTTGCGCAGCATTTTGTTTTCGCGCTGCGATTTCTTTACTTCAGATCGCAACTGAAAAACTTTAAAAATTGATCCTGCAAACCATACCAGAATTCCGACCAGAAAAGAAAGATACATCACAATCCACAGCGGGATAGGTACAGATCGCCATTTGACAAATTCCACGGTGACGGTTTGAGTTGAATTCTGCGTAGCGAAAAGAATCAAAAATAATAATACAAGAACCCAAAAAATCCATTTAACGATCCACATAAACCCTCCGCAAAAGTAATTAACGTTTTTATGATCCTACGAGTTCACCAAAAAGCGTGTGGCCTTTTACATCAATAATACGTACATCAAGCATTTGGTTCGACACTGGTGTCTTGCTATCAAAAACAACAATCTTATTTGCTTCAGTTCTGCCCATGTATTGATTGGGTTTCGCTTTTTTGCTGGGGCCTTCTGCCAGTACTGTCTCTATCTTTCCGACTAATCTCATATTCTTCTTCAGGGAAATCTCATCCTGGACTTCATTCAAATATTTCAAACGATCAACTTTTTCTTTTTCGCTCACCGTCTCCTGCAAACGCGCTGCTTTTGTCCCTTCCCGCGGTGAGTACTTGAAAATGAATGCACCGTCAAATTCAATTTCCTTGAGCAGATCAACAGTATCCTGAAAATCCTCATCAGTCTCCCCCGGAAATCCGACGATAATATCCGTGTACAAGCCTAAACCGTCAATTTTCGCCCGCGCTTTTTCTGCCAGGCGCAAATAATGCTCCCGCGTATAGCGTCGATTCATCGCCTTCAGAATTTTATCCGAGCCGGCCTGAACCGGCAGATGAATATGATTGCAAATCTTCGGATGCGCAGCAATGGCCTCGATTAGTTTATCCGACAAATCTTTGGGATGCGATGTAGCAAATCGCACTCGTTCAATTCCTTCGACGTCTGCAACACGAAGAATCAAATCGGCAAAATCATTTTCGCCGTCGTGATAAGAGTTGACGTTTTGCCCCAATAACGTTATCTCTTTGTAATTTTGCTGGGCTAATCGCTCAACTTCGCTGACAACATTAATCAGTTTCCGGCTTCGCTCTCTGCCTCGTACGTAAGGAACAATGCAATATGAACAAAAATTATTGCAACCGCGCATGATCGCCACCCAGGCGTTCACGCCTCTGGTATGTGACGGAAACAGTTCACCGTAATCTTCATACTCGTTGAATTCCGCCAGTGTGAAATGGCTATCGCTGCCGTCCTGCTCAATTTTCTGTAAGAGTTGCGGAATGGAACGGTAGTTATCCGGACTAACGACAAAATTTACAAAGGGCCTGCTCTCGGTAATGCCATCTTTCAATCGCGCAGCCATACACCCCATCACGCCGATAACCAGATCCTGATTCTTCTTTTTTAATTGTCTGAGCGCATCCAGTCTTCCAAAAACGCGTTTCTCCGCATGTTCTCTTACGCTACAAGTATTAATCAAGATTAAATCAGAATCTTCGACTTTATCAGTTAACAGATATCCTTCTTGTCCCAAAATACCAGCCACCAGTTCGGAATCATATTTGTTCATCTGGCAGCCATAAGTTTCAAAATAAACTTTCTTCATGAACTTCCCTTGTTAAAAATAAATAATACAAATATTTTAGGTAAATGTCAATAAATTTGTTCACTTATTGTGTCGTTTGAGTAATTCGGAAATAACGAAAAACGACGCTGGAGAAAAAACGTTGCTTAATAGGAATGAAATGTCATTGAAGGGAAATTGTTCCGATTTTGAATAAGTATGTTGAGAGTAAAATTTGAAAATAAATATTTTTAAGGTACGAGATGTTTTTGCAATATGAGATTCACCATAAAGAACATCAGCAATCCCACCTTTCACCAGATATTTTACTTCATTTTTTGTATAAAAAAATTCGCCCACAGAATCGAAAGGCCAATCAGAAAAATTTAAAGTAAAACTCCGGGCATTCCATTTCCGTGGGCGACAGAATCACATATCAGAACTTATATTGCACCCATAGGGATTTGGACAGTTT
>NATN01000128.1 GCA_002085355.1 Candidatus Zhuqueibacterota bacterium 4484_87
TTGTGTGCGGACACGCGCAACAAAATATCGAAGCCATGGCAGAGTGCAAGCCGAATAATATTTCTATTGACGAAAATATCGCACTGGACTATGTGCGCGATGTTTGTTTGAAGCAAAATATCAGCTTTGGCGGAAATTTGCAATTGACGGCAACGCTTCTTCTGGGGACTGTGGAAGAAGTGCAGCGAAACGCTTTGCATTGTCTGGATACCGGCGGCGAGCGCGGATTTATTCTGGCTCCCGGCTGCGATTTACCTTATGCCACGCCGCTGGAAAATTTACAAGCTGTGACGCAAATTGTGCAGGACGACTATCAGCGGGAAGTATTGCGCACGATGGAAATGACCGAAACGACTCGAGAATTGCTGGATATGAGTGAGTACGGTCAAATCGACAAAGTGATTGTGGACATCATTACGCTGGATTCGGAAAGCTGTGCGCCGTGCCAGTACATGGTCGAAGCTGTTAAAAAAGTAGCGCCGCAGTTTGAGGGAATTGTGAAATGGAAGGAGCATCGGATTAAAGATGCCGAATCCTTGACTTTTATGACATCTCTGATGGTGAGAAATATCCCTACGATTTGTATTGACGGCCAGATTACTTTTGTGTCCCGTATCCCGCCGCGAGATGAGTTGATTGCCGCCATTCAGAAGCGAATTAATGAAAAAATGAAATTGCGTATTTTACAGAAACAGGGCACAATTTATGTTTTTGGTAGTGACTGTGAGGGCTGTGAAAGCACAAAACAAAATGTGCAGCGGGCGATTCAGGAGCTGGGTGCGGATGTGGATATTAAATTTGTTGAGGACGAAAAAGAATACGAGCGATTTGGTATCATCGCAACTCCTGCAGTCGTTGTGGAAAAACGAGAAGTAAAATCAATGGGTAGCGTGCCTACTGTTGAGGTGATTAAAGAATGGATTAAGGACATTACATGAAACCGATTCCAATTTTATTGTTGACCGGCTATTTGGGAGCCGGAAAAACAACGTTACTGAATCATCTATTGAATCTGCCGTCGATTCGGTCAAAAAAAATCGCCTTGATCATTAACGAATTCGGCAGCCTGGGTGTGGACGGTTCGCTGATTCAGCCGGGCGATTTTGATAAATTTGAATTGAACAAAGGAAGCCTTTTTTGCATTTGTATCAAAACGGATTTTATTAAAACTTTGGACACGATCGCGAATGAAGTGAAGCCGGACCTGGTGATTATCGAAGCAACGGGCGTTGCCGAGACCAGCGACCTAGAGGAATTTATCGATTCGCCCAATTTGCAGGAGCAATTTGAAATAAGCGCGAATGTGGGGCTGGTTGATGCGGAAAATTTTGTAAAAATTCTTCCGTTCATGCGCGCCGCCCGCAGTCAGGTCGAGTGGGCGGACGGAATTGTGATTAATAAGATCGATAAAGTCGAGCCATTTGCAGTGGATGAGCTGGAGAAGGTGTTGCGGGATTTGAATCCACATGCGCCCATTGTGCGCGTAAGTTTTGGGCAAATCCCTGATGATTTTTTGGGCACGCTGACACACCAGCGAAAAAGAGGTGCCATGGCAACAATGCCTCCGGGAAATATTTATGCACTGTCATTTCAAACAGACGAGAAAATTGATGCCGAATCCTTTCGCGAACTTTTGTCTGAATTGGGTACAAAAATTCTTCGTCTCAAGGGCACAGTGGCATTTGAAAAGGGACGGCGATTTGTGGAAGTAGTTCATGGACAATACAGCGAGAAAAGTATTGAGGAGAATACCAGTTCAACTCCCAAAGGTTTGACTGTCATCGGTTGGCAGATGGGACGGAACGAAATGCAAGAAAAATTTGAGAAGTTGTTTAGTTGATTGCACTGATTGAAGCCAGGCGTCTGACGGATAATTGGTTTTTGAAACTAATAAGAAGAAAAAATGGAATTTCAACCGGATTTTCGACATATCGTACAGGCCGCGTCTAACAAAAAGTCTGAACGTTTGCCGCTGTACGAACACCAGATAAATAATGAATTTATCGAAAAAGTCATTGATGAGCCGATTATATTCGATGAAAAGGATGCCTCAACCATGCGCCATGCCTATCGCCAACTGTGCGCTTTTTGGAAAGAGATGACGTATGACACTATCAGTTTTGAAGCGGGAATATGTCCGATGTTGCCGGATCATGGCGCGATTTCGGGCGGCAGGCCTGGCCCGATTCAAAACAGAGAAGATTTTGCGCGCTATCCGTTTGATGAAATTCCTGAAATTTTCTGGGATCACTGGACACCGCATCTGGAAGCCTTGAAAGCTGAACTACCTCCGGGAATGAAAGCCATTGGCGGTTGCGGTTATGGTGTGTTTGAAATCAGCGAAGATCTTGTAGGGTACGAAAAATTATGTTTGCTGATGTTCGATGATCCGGATCTGTTCGCTGAATTGTATGCAAAAATCGGTGATTTGATGATGAATTTGTGGAAAACTTTGCTACAGAAATACGGAGACTTGTTTGCTGTCTGCCGTATGGGAGATGATCTCGGTTTTAAATCATCCACACTTTTAGCTCCGGAGACTATTGTCAAATACATTGTGCCGCAGTATCGCAGGATTATTGATCTGGTTCATTCTTATGGCAAGAAATTTCTGTTTCACAGTTGTGGAAAGGTTTTTCCCATTATGGAGGCAGCAATTGATGCAGGGATCGACGCGAAACATTCCAACGAAGATATCATTGCGCCATTCGAGGAATGGATTGAAAAATACGGTGATCGAATCGCTCTGTTCGGGGGCATTGACATGAATTTGCTTTGTATGGAAGACCCGAAAACGATTCATGAGTATGTTTTAGAAAAAGGGAAACAATTTCGGGACATGGCAAGTGGGTTTGCTATTGGCTCCGGGAATTCAATCCCGGATTACATTCCGGTGGAGGGCTATCTGGCGATGGTCGATGCCGTGAATGAATTGAGAAAAAATTAAAGCGGAGTAGAACGATGAAAAGAAATTTCATATTCGTTTTGTTAATTCTTTTTGGCTGGCAGTCATTGTCAATGACCCAGTCGCTGCAGCCAAAGCGGACAACGCTAATCGAAATTTCCCTTGATGAGAAAGAGCAAAAAGATTTGGAGGCAATGAAAATAAAGTTCGTCACCGGTCTTATTGAAGGAAAAGCGCTGCTGATTACGAGCAAAAATGAACTGAAAGTATTGGAAGAGCGCGGTTACAAATTTAAAAAAATTATGTCCAGCAAAAATGAAATTGATCTATACCGGCGAGCACTTTATGGGAAATCCATGCGGCTGGATCCGGTGTATCACACTTACAAAGAAATTATCGATGAATTGAATAATCTGAAAAGTCAGTACGCTGAATTTGTAAAGTTGCATCAGATCGGTGTGACAAGTCAACTAAAGCAGCCGATCTGGGCGGTGAAAATTTCCGACAATGCGAGTGAGGAGGAAGATGAACCAGCGATTTTGTTCAGCGGTTGCATCCATTCCGATGAGCTTATTGGTACAGAAATTTGCATGAGTTTGATTCATTATCTGATGACCCATTACAACAGCGATCTGCGTGTCAAAAAATGGGTGAATGAAAATGAAATCTGGTTCATTCCTGTGATCAATGTTGACGGACATGGCGTGGTAACTAAAGGTATTGATCCGCGCTGGCGGAAAAATCTCAGAGACAATAATCAAAACGGTGTGCTTTACGAGAAAGAAGATGGTATTGATTTAAATCGCAATTTTGATTTCAACTGGGCGCATGGTGGCAGTAGTGATCCGAAAAGCGAGCGTTATCGCGGCGAGAGGCCTTTTTCCGAAAGCGAGTGTCTGGCAGTACGGGATCTGGCGTTAGAGCAAAAGTTTGTACTTTCTGTGACTTACCACAGTCAAGGTGAAGTGATTTATTATCCGTGGGATTGGCGCGGCAGAAAAGCCCCTGATGATAAATTGCTTACAAAAATTGCGCATGGTTTGGCTTCGAGCATCACGACCATGGACGGCGATACCACTTACGTTCCTTTCTACGGCGCCGGAACTGTTGGGCAAACTTATCCCTGGCTTTATGGCGTAGTGGGGACATTTGATTTTATCGTGGAAACAGGTAAAGGCAGACATATTTTTCCCGCGGAAGATTTGAAAAAAATTGTTGCTGCGAATCTTGCCGGTGCGTTTTTTATGCTTGATCAGATGGCAGGTCCGGGTGTAAAAGTGAAAATCGTCGATGCGCGCACGGGTGCTCCTGTTTCGGCGGAAGTCTGGTTCCCTGGCATTGAGACAGAAGATATACACCGTCGTTACTCTGACTCGAAGCACGGAACACTGTACCGCAGATTGAATCCGGGAAATTATCGCCTCATTGTGAGAAAAGATGGCTACGAGTCGGTTGTTTTAAAAAATGTAACCGTTGGAGAAACGAGTTGGACTGAAGTTGATATTAAATTAAAAAATTTGGAATAAACGAGTTGCATCACAAAATTATTTGGAGGTAGAGATGGAAAAATTACAGCAATTGGCAGAGAGCGTAATCAATGGCAAGGCTCCTGATGCAGAGAGGCTGACGCAGGAATTATTGGACGAAGGTTTAACGCCGAGTGAGGTTTTGAACCAGGGACTAATCATCGGTATGGATGAAGTGGGACGAAGATTCAGAAACAATGAGTTTTACGTACCGGAAGTTTTGATCGCTGCGCGCGCTATGAAATCCGGAATGAAAATATTGCGTCCGCTTCTGGCAGAAACCGGCGTGAAACCCATGGCAAGAATTGCAATTGGGACAGTGAAGGGCGACTTGCATGATATCGGCAAAAATCTCGTTGGCATGATGCTTGAAGGCGCGGGATTTGAGGTCGTCGATCTTGGCGTTGATGTTTCGTCTGATAAATTTATTCAGGCTGTCAAAGAGAATAACGCTGAAGCAATCGGCATGTCAGCGCTGCTGACCACGACGATGGTGAATATGGACTCGACGATGAAAGAGATCGAGAAACAGGGCATTCGCAATCAAGTCAAAGTGATCATTGGCGGCGCACCTGTGACGCAAAATTACGCTGATGAAATTGGCGCTGATGGCTACGCGTCAGATGCAGCTTCAGCAGTGGCATTATTGAAAGAAGTATTGAATTTACCGGCATAAATTGAATTTAAAAAAATCCGGGCAGTCGGTTGTGGACTGGTGATTTTTCGGCGAAAACGACTAATTGTGTGTCGTACATGAAGAGTATGATTATTCTGAGACAGAATTGAATTTGGACGCGATAAATTGTGAAGAATTTCGAACGGGTCGTTTGTTCGTTGCAAAGTCAGGCTGTTTAAAAAAATAAAAAAACAGGGCAAGCGCAAGATGGGCTGATTTTCAATGACGTTGTTAATCATCGGCTGCATCCCTGCCCGGATAATATTATTTTTTAGACGGGATTTACAGGATTGACAGGATAAGAATATCTGTTCGTCAAGATAATCATGTTCGTCCTGTTAATCATGTCAAATTAACATTTTTCAGTTCAAAACAGAACCAAAATTTTGAAAGGATAAAAAATGCGCGCCGCAAAGTTCGTTTTTGCTTTTGTGTTGGTAGTTGTTGTGAGTTGTAGTCAAGTGGCTCTGGACAAGAATAGCTTTTTCGTTTCACCCGAAGGAAATGACAGTTGGTCAGGACGACTGGCTGAACCCAATCCTGATGGAACAAACGGTCCTTTTCTCACGCCGGAACGCGCAAAGCAAGCCGTGCGCGAATTCAAAAATAAGAATGAGTCAATTGATAGTGGCGTAACCGTTTATCTGCGCGGTGGCACTTACACATTTTCCAGCTCACTTGTTTTTAAAAAGGAAGATTCTGGCGCAGAAAATGCGGTTATTTGCTGGAAGGCGTATCCTGGAGAGAAAGTAATTTTCTCCGGCGGGAAGAAACTTGCCGATTTTCATAAATTATCTGACGAGAAAGGTCTGTCTCTGATTTCTGATAGCGTTGCCCATAAAATTTACGAAGTGGATTTGAAGAAAGCGGGCGTTGAAAATATCGCTCCCAGGATACCGCGCGGTTCCGGTTATAATTCAGACAAGCCGCTGGAAAACGAACTTTTTTTCAACGGAAAAGCCATGACTGTAGCGCGCTATCCCAATTCCGGTTGGCTCAAAATAGCTAATGTACCCCAATGGGGAGCGAAACTCGGTTATGCCGGTGCTCACTATCAAAAACGGGACGGAATCCGTGCCGGGCGACATTTCGGTAGATTTGCGATTTCCGATTCGCGAGTCAAAAAATGGCCTGCGGATGAAAATATCTGGATGCACGGCTATTTTACCTGGGACTGGTCTGACATGTATGAAAAAGTGGAAAAAATTGACAGTCAAAAATTGGAAATTTATCCGGCGCAGCCTTATCATCGTTATGGTTACACAAAAGGGCAGCGCTTTTATTTTTACAATATCCTTGCCGAACTGGATGCACCAGGCGAATATTATATCGACGAAAAGAGCGGAAAATTATTTTTCTATCCGCCTTCGGACATTGAGGCTGGGATTGCAGTTATTTCTTTACTGGATGAGCCCATAATTGTTTTCAATAAGGCGGATTTCATTCGTATGGAAAGAATTATTTTCGAATATTCGCGTAGCGAGGCGATTCACGCGAAAAACAGCAATTCAGTGAAAATTGCCGGTTGCGTTTTTCGCAATGTGGGTAGCCCGGCAATCAGCATGAAAGGCGGAAAAAATGATGAAATACTTTCTTGCGATTTGCATGATTTGGCTGGCGCGGGAATATATCTCACCAGCGGCGATCGGCTCACGTTGACGCCGGGAAATAGCCGCATTGTCAATAATCACATTCACAATTTCGGCAGAGTCTATCGCACGTATGCACCCGGAATTTACATGTATGGCGTCGGCGATTATCTGGCGCACAATTACGTGCACGATTCTCCGCACATGGCGGTTCTGTTCAAAGGAAACGATCACATTCTTGAATACAACGAGGTCCACGATATCGCCAAAGAGACTGGCGATGTGGGCGCGTTTTATATAGGCAGAAACTGGACCTGGCGCGGAAATATCATTCGTTATAATTATTTCCATCATTTGCATGGTCCCGGGCTTTACGGCGTGCGAGCGGTTTATTTTGATGATTTTACCAGCGGGAATACGATTTACGGAAATATTTTTTACAAAGCCGGCAAGGCTGCCTTTATCGGCGGCGGCAGAGACAACCGCGTGGAAAATAATCTGTTCATCGAATGCGATCCGTCCGTGCATGTGGACGCCCGCGGAACGAGCTGGGCCTTCAAATATTTCAAACGAGATGATCCCCATTTTTATCCGGTATTATTTGACAGCATGGAAGCCGTGCATTTTGACAAGCCGCCTTACAGCGAAAAATATCCTGAACTGCTCAATTATTACAACGACGATCCCGCAGTGCCCAAAAACAATGTCATTGAGCGAAATATTTCTTACGGCGGCAGGTTTATCGATTTGTGGGACGGACTGGATTTTGATATTGTGAAGGTGAAAAATAATTTTGTCGCAGACTCGGTGGTTGTGCAGATGAGTGAAAGCACGGATCAGACCGAAGATTACGGATTAAACGGATTTTCGCGGATTATTTTTTTATCTAATATTTACAGAGTTAAGGCATTGACATTTGTTTTATATTTAGATGTTGGTAAAAAAAAATAGTATGCTGATGAAACGGATGACGCAGATTCACAAAAACAAAAGAATCCGTACTGATCCGTGTTATCAGTGTCATCCGTGAGCCATTAAAAAAAGTTTATCAAGCATTGTAAAGTGAAAAGTTATGAAATAATTTTCTGTTTTAAACAAGAAATTATTTCGTCAATTTTTGGTAATAATTTAAGGAAGAAATTATGAAATATCGTTGGCTTTTGGTTTCATTAATGGTCTTATTTTTATTTTCCTGTCAAAAAAGACAAACGCCGGTCATTCGACACATTCAAATTTACGCCTCCCATGATGAATATTGCGCCTGGCCCGCAGTAGCTCGGGCGGGTAATGGTGATATTCTTGTCGCGTTTAGTTTAAACGAAGAACATCTGGGGCCTGACGGAAAAATTATGCTGGTGCGCTCGGTTGATAACGGAAAATCCTGGTCAAAACCGGAAATTTTGCTTGACACGCCTCTTGACGATCGGGATGCGGGACTGACAGTAGGGGAAAATGGCGTGGTTCTGGCTACTTTTTGGTCAACTTTCTGGAGTTGTGACAAATATCGCAATCTGCCGCCCAAGTCCTATCCCGATGAAATGATCGAAAAATGGTGCCGGTTTGTCAATCGCCCTGAGTATTTAGCGGCGGAAAATCTGGAAGGACAGTCGGGATTGCTCTCCGGGGACAACGGAAAAAGTTGGTCTGAACGGCTACCGGGAAAAGATACCGTCAAAGGCGGTATTCAGCTTGCGGACGGGAGTTTTTTGATCGGTTCTTATCGGCTGGAACGAGATTTTGTCGGAATTTATCGCACCGATGATCCGCGAAAGGAGTGGAAGAAAATTGCCGAAGTGAAATCCGAAAATCCTGATTCAATCCGTTTAGGCGAGCCGCACATTTTGCAATTGCCATCGGGCAGAATAATCATGATGATGCGGGCGACGCCGAAACCCTATGCGAATGACAGCGATGTTTCGCATCTCTATTTCAGCTACTCGGATGATGAAGGTTACACCTGGGCAAAGCCGCAAAAGACAGAATTGTGGGGCTATCCGCCGCATCTGCTTTTGCTTTCCGACGGCAGAGTTGTGTGTTCCTATGGCTATCGGCGAGAGCCTTTTGGCCAGCGCGTTTGCGTCAGCGGGGATGGCATGACCTGGAAAAAAGAAAATGAAATCGTTCTCCGAGCTGATGCATGTAACGTTGATCTGGGATATCCCGCGTCTGTGGAATTGGAGCCGGGAATTGTTTTGACAGTTTACTATCAGCCCGATCCTGACGATTGCCCGCAGGAAATGCATCCGCCGGATCCCCATCGTTCGCGGCCGGATATTTTAGGCACAATCTGGAAAGTGCCGCATAAAAAGTGATAAATTTGGTTTTTGAAATATCGTAGTTGTTTCGCCTCGAAGGCTCCAAGACTCGAAGAATTTTACATTTGATTTAGGTTCAGGTTAATCAGTAAAGTTGTGTAATTTTTTCAAACATTTGGTTTAACAATAGTTGTAACTTCGTGTCCTTCGCGGTCTTCGTGGTTACAAATTACATGAGTTTGGCAATTAATTCAATAGGTGAAAGAATGACTTCCAAACAGAGACTTTTAGCAGCCATCAACCGTGAGGTACCGGATCGATTGCCGGTTACCAGCCATCATGTGCAGAAATATTTTCTCGATCATTACATGGACGGGATTTCTCGGGATGAATTTTTTGACCACTTCGGACTTGACCCAATCAAGTGGATCATTTTTTACAAGGCGGACGAATCGCGCGGCGACTATTACGATTCCAATCAGCAGGTGAATTTTCTGGAATCGAGGCGCGTTTTTTCCGATAATTGGATCATTGAAATGGAAAATATTGCTCAAGAACCGTATCGGCGTGATCGTTATTACATCAAGACTCCAGAAAAAACGCTGACCATGGTGCTGGATTCCAATGAGCAAACGAGCTGGGTCTCCGAGTATTTGATCAAGGAAAAATCCGACATAGATATTATCGCTAAATACGTCACACATCCGTTGTGCGACGTGGAAGCTGTAAATCGCATTGCTGACGAGTATGGCGAGACAGGACTGGTGCGCAGCCACATTCCCTGTTTTGACATTTTCGGTCAGCCAGGCTGCTGGCAGGATGCCTGTTGTCTGATGGGAACGGAAAAAATGATCATGGAAGTGTATGACGACCCGGAGTGGGTGCATACATTTTTAAAAATCTTGCAGGAGAGAAAAATTGATTACATCCGTTCCATGAAAGGGGCGAAGTTTGATATTCTGGAATTAGGCGGCGGCGACGCTTCGACAACGGTAATTTCGCCGAAAATTTTTAACGAAATTGTTGCGCCGTACGACAGCGTACTGATCGAAGAAGCGCACAAAGTCGGCCAGAAGATCGTTTATCACACCTGCGGCGGAATGATGCCCATTCTGGAAGATATCGCAGCAATGAAACCCGATGCCATGGAAACGTTTACTCCGCCCGGAATGGGAGCAGATGTTGATTTGGCGGAAGCAAAACGCCGCATTGGCGATGAAGTGTGCATGATCGGCGGATTTGATCAGTTTCATTATTTTGTCGGCTGCACGCCGGAAGAAACGAGAGCTTATGTGAGGAAATGTTTCGAGGAAGCCGGTGAAGGCGGAGGCTACATTTTGTGCCCTTCGGATCACTTTTTTGATGCGGATTTGGAGTTGATTGAAGCTTATGCGGATGAAGCGAGAAAGTGTGTTTATTGATTTTTGCCACGGAGACGCAGAGAACACAGAGGAAAATTTTA
>NATN01000129.1 GCA_002085355.1 Candidatus Zhuqueibacterota bacterium 4484_87
GCGCATATCCCGATCCAGAACAGGCCCGAATCGAGTGAAATGAATGAAGTCTTTGGTGAAAGCCAATGAAACCCGAACGCGATTTTTAACTGCGCCGTGATAAGCGCTGTAAGTGATAGCGTATTCATCCCCGAATTTCATAATGCGCGGATCTTCCACGCCGCCGGATTCGTTTTGGATGAGCTGGTCAATATCAGCATTCGGAGCGAAATCGTCGTTTTCAGTCGCTGGCTTGAGTACCGGCGCCGGATGAATTTTCCAATTATCTACGCCATTTTTACTTCTCGCCAGTCCCAGTACAGAAATCCCACAGCGCAAATGCGAGCGAAATAGCATGATCGTTTCATCACCCAGAGTTGTGACTCCGGCATTGTGAACAGTAACAACCTGCCATTTCGGCTTTTGCCAGACAGCATTTACCTGGTTGGGTGCGAGAATGGGATTTTGAGCATAGCGGATGATTGGATTGGAAAGAGAAAGTTTTTTGGGATTAAAAAGATTGAGTTTTTTCAGATGAATCACCATATTTCAACAAATTAAGAGTTTTATTCTCTGATAGCAATAAATAAAGGAAATCTCTTTTACAGCTATATCCGGCAAATTTTCATTTACAAAAGTTGCTTAAATTTTTCAACAGTCAATCCTGCCTGCTTTATGATTTCTCGCAAAGTCGCTTTAGCCATTGTTCGATGCGCTGGAATAATCTTCATCAATAGACGATGGTATTGGTTCGTCGTGCGCTTTCAAGCTTTCAAGATAAATTTCAATCGTTTCCTGAATATTTTTTCCGCTTCAGAACGAGTTTTACCTTGAGAAATACAGCCAAGCAAAGAAGGAACTTCGGCAATGAATATTCCATCTTCATCTCGTTCGAGAATAACACGATATTTCAATTGTGCCTGCAATATTTTTTTGTTCTTGAAATATTAATCGTAATCTGCAAGCGGGAATTTTAAATAAATATAATCGATTGATTGCCTAATGTCAAGGTCAAAATCATTCTTTTTTTTGCTTTCAGGTATATCTCATTTTTTAAGTGAAGCGCGCCAGTCTATTCTAATAAATTTTCGGTATCAATCTTTTTGTTTTCTTACAGTACTTTTGATATTCTTTTCCCAGAAAATTCGTCAGTACCCTTTCCTCGATGCGAATTCTCATCAGGAAAACGATCAGAATCGGCACAAAAATAACAATTGTACTGAGCCAATTGGCAAAAGCAAGCCCTAATCCCAGAAATGACAACAAGCTCCCCAGATAAGCCGGATGGCGAATGTAGCGGTAGATGCCGTCGGTTTTTATTTGATGATTTTTGTGGATGGACACATCGACTGTGAAATATTTTTTCAGAGAAAGAATTGCGTTCCAGCGAATGAGCAGCCCAATTACAATGAGCGCGACTCCGATGAGGGAAATTATTCGCGTATGCTGGCGGATTAGACCAATTCCGAAAATGCCAAACAAAATACCGCCCGTAATGCTCAAGATGATAACAATCCAGAGAAACTTGAGGGAGCCCTTGTCCATTTTTTGCGATTGCTCAGTTCTGGCCGAGGTTTTCAACCTTGCCAGAAAAATCTCAGACATGAGCCAGATAACAGAAATGATGATGAATACGTAAGAAAGAATCATTTTCTTTTTCTGCGTATGGTTGATTTTTTTTGCCTCCAAGACATGAAGGCTCAAAGATTATTCTAATTCAGATTTGTGAGTTATTAATAAAGTTACCATGAAAAACCAGAAAACCGGTTTTTCAAATTTGGCGCTTTAGTAAAAAATTATTGATTTATTTTTTCTTTGAGATTTCGAATCTGATTGACAAAAAATGAAAAAAATGCCGCTGAAATACGACGAGAAAGATGATAAAATTCCAGGGGAAAGGTTTTCAGCGTCCACCATAAATCACGGATGAAATTGATCAAAGTTTCATTTTCGCTTACGTATTCCACTTTTCCGGCTTTGACGGCACGGATGATTGATTCGACTGATTTTTTTTCTGCATCGACAATAGAATAGGTGTTGCCGAACTGGTATTTTTCGTGCGCGTCAGAACAGCCGACAACCGGTAAATTCAATTTTTCAGCCACGCGTCGCGCTTTCTCCGCCGGATTAATCCATTTATAATGGAAACGGCTGTATTCCACGGCATCGAAGCATTGCGGATATTTCTCCAGATTTTTTCCCACGCATTTGCCCAAAACGTAATAAGGATGAGGCGCAATAATTAATCCATCCTCTCGTTTATGTCGGCACAAGTCCTCATAGGTTTTGAATGGCTTAAGCATAGGATAGTTGATCAGAACCACGTGTTTTCGTTCAATAAAAGCTTCAGCGCCGGAAAGAAGCAACAAACCCTTTTTCCGGGCATACGCCTCAACTTTGGGGTTTCTGTAAATGATCCCATGATGCGTAATGGCAATAGCGTCAAAATTTTTTGCGACGGCTAAATCGATTAGCTCATAAGGGGAAGGCAAATTGTTCCTGCCACTGACTTTTACTTCGACCAGGTCGTCAGACGTATGTGTGTGAAAATCAACTTTCAGCCTCACGAATTTTTGGCTCCTTTCATTGCTGCGATTAAATTCGCTAATGGCGCTATTTTGTTTTGTTTCGCATTTTCTTGAGCAAATTTTCTGTGATTCGCTGCCAATTCGGCGTTTGCAGCATTGGCGTAACAACAGGCGCTGCTGAGCGATTAGCGTAGTGACGCTTCAGAACCAGCATGTTCAAATCGTAAGTTGTTAGGGTGTCCAGCACAGAAGTGTTGATTTCCAACTTATATTTTTTCCCTAAACTTGCCAGATAATCATCCACAGCAGCCCAGCGTTTTTCTGTGAGAGCATCTTCGCGAGCTTCGTTCCAGACATTTTGCAATGGTGCGGGGCCGGCCTCTTTTTTGTCGAGGACTTTAAAGACAGAGTACTGGCCTTTTTCGGTCTTCACGGGCTTACTGATGTCACCGATTTTCAATTTCATCGCTGCTTCGCCAACTTTTCCGAAGGCTTTAGGTGTGAAATATCCGGTTATACCTGCTGATTTAATGCTGATTTGTCGTTTATTGTATTTTCGAGCCAATTCTTTCATGTCTGCGCCTTGCAGAATCTGATGATAAATTTTGTTCGCCAGAGACCTGTTGTCCACTAGAATCTCGTGGAGATTAATTAGCGCGGGTTGCTTGTATTTGTTTTTATGTTTTTCATAATATTTTTTTATTTCGTTGCTGGAGATCGAAACGGTATCCACTACCATGTTCCTCATCCGCCTTGCCAAAAATGCATCGCCCCACATTTTGGTCTGATATTTTACGTAATAGGTTTTATCCAATCCAAGGCTTTTGCCCTTTTTTGCCATCGTTTCGAATTCGGTCATGCGTTTTACGGCTCGTCTAAGGCTGCGTCGAAACTTTTCCCGGGAAGAAAAATCGGTATGATAAGGCCCCACGCTCAGTTTTTTGATGAATTCTTCCACTGTCCAGGTAGAGCCATCGTTGAAACGAGCAAAAGTGTCTTTTAAATGATCGGCCAATTCAGGTTGTCGCAGCGCCGCAGGTGTAATGTCACGCTGCTTCTGGTTTTTTTGTTGCATAGAATCCTGAATCCCATACGCCTTTTCCAAACCAGAAGTAACTAAATTGAAAATTTCGCGGGATACGCGAACGGTTCTTTTTTTCATTAAGTCACGCATAAATTCATTGAATTTTTCTGTCTTTTTTCTTTCCAATATTGTTTTTCGGATGGAGGGCTTTTTATTGTAATAGTCACTATCTGTGAGCAAAATGTTTGCTTTTCGATTCACTAATTTTAAAATATAATATTTTCCATCAACTGAAACCGGATCCGAAACCTGAAACGGTTTGAGCGAATAAGCTGCATCTTCCAATTTAGGATGAGATTGTCCCCATTCCATTTCCAGCGTCAAAACCGAATCCGCGGAAATGAACATGTCCGTTTCCAGCGCCTGTTTCACTTCGGTGAGAGTTTTCCCAGAATCAATCATTGCTTTCGCCAATTGAGCGCGCTGTGCATCGTCAAAAGTGAGCACTTCCAGTGTGAGTTTCGACTGAGAGCGAATATAGCCTTTTTTGATTTCCGCTTCGCTCACTTCGATTTTTGAAGCGATTTCCTCATCGAACAGCTTTTCCACTATCGCTTCTTTTTTCATTTGTTCCACAAATGTACGGTACTTTTCGTCCCGATCCATTTTTCGCTTGAGTGCTTCTTCGACGAGAATTTTTTCGCTTAAAAGTGACATGAGCACGCGCTCTTTATTTCTTTTCTTGTCTTTTGTGAGCATAATGTGCGGAGTCATTTCATAGCGATAACGAAACTCGGAATAGGGGAGAGTCGTTTTGCCTGCTTTGGCAATAATAGGCTCCGGTGGCTCTTCTGCACAAAAGAAAAGAACGCCGAAGATTAGAAACGCTAAAAATTTTAAAGATGTTCGCAGTTTCATATTTGGGGTTCTCAAATTGTTATTAGTTGACCCTGGGGCTGTAGCAAAAGCCTTTTGAAACCGCAAAGGACGCAAAGCAAGCGCCAAGGTCACAAAGAATATTTTATTGAACATAAATAATTTAAAAGATTTATCAATTCTTCGTGAACTTCGTGCCTCGTGGTTTTAACTAATTTTTACTTTTGATACAGCTCGCGGGTGAATGTCAAATTTATTATTTTCTCTGATTATAGCCCATTTCAGCCAGAATTTTTTCAGTTTCTTCCACGTCATTGAAATGAATCGTCTCATGTTTCAGCGTCTGTGTGGTCTCATGCCCTTTGCCCAGGATCATAATAATGTCATTTTCCTGCGCATTTTCCAGCGCGAATTTTATCGCGTCGCGTCTGTCAACAATAACGTGTTTTTCTGCATTTTTTATACCGGCGGCGATTTCGTTAATGATTTTATTGGGATCCTCATTGCGCGGATTGTCAGCGGTGAGAATGACGACATCGCTGTATTTGTCCGCCACGGCGCCCATTTTAGGCCTTTTGTCTTTGTCGCGATCTCCGCCGCAGCCGAAGACCGTAATCACACGATTGGGACGGAGGTCTTCCGCCAAACCGAGCACTTTTTCCATGCCGTCTGGTGTGTGAGCATAATCAACTACTACAGAAAAAGGTTGTCCGTGATCTACTAACTCGAATCTTCCGGAGACGCGAATCGGCGCTTCCAGTCCCTGCTTGATTGTTTCCAGATCAAAATTCTGAGAAAATGCCACGGCGACGGCTGCCAGACTGTTGTAAACGTTGAACATTCCCACCAATTTTGGCGACACCGTGATTTGTCCGATGGGAGTCACAAGAGTGTATTTGGTCCCTTTGATGGAAAATTCGATGTCTTTTGCCATGATCACCGCCGAATTTTTGATGCCAAAAGAGATGCGTTTGGCTTTTGTGGCTTCCAAAAATTCATGTCCGTGCGGGTCGTCGATGTTGGCAATGGCAAAATCATCTGCATCGAGCCACTGGAACAATTTCTTCTTCGTGGTCAAGTAATTGTCCATGGTTTTATGGAAATCCAGATGATCCTGAGACAAATTCGTGAACACTGCCACATTGTAATCCACGCCTTCCACGCGATAAAAATCGATGCCGTGAGAGGACACTTCCATGGCGCAGTATTCGACTTTTTCCTGCACCATGTGCGTGAAAATTTCTTGCAAATCTGGCGGCTCCGGTGTGGTATCTTTTGATTTGTGAATTTTTCCGTTAATTTTATAATACAAAGTACCGATCAAACCAGCGCGATATTTTTGCATTAAAATCGATTCCAAAATGTGCGTTGTGGTTGTTTTTCCGTTGGTGCCGGTGATGCCGATCATTTTCATTTTCCGCGAAGGGTAACCGTAAAAATGATTTGCCAGTTTCGCCAGCGCTAATCGGGAATCTGGTACGAGAATCTTAACAATGTTCTCAGGAACTTCCATATCACGCTGCAAGACGACAGCGACTGCGCCGGCATCAATGGCTTCGCCGACTTTTTCATGTCCTTCGGGGATCTCAATTTTATCCAATTGTGTGTAAATATTAATGGCGACAAAAAGAAAACCCGGTTTTACCCGCAACGGGTCGTAAACAATGCCTTTGATTTCAATATTATCCGAGTTGCCAAAGGTCTGTTTTTCTTCTAATACATCTAATAACGATTTCAGTTCCATGGTGCGATTCATACTCCTTCTTCAAAATAGGTTTGCAGACTGTTTTGTTTTAATTTTTCAAAATCATTGAGAATTGTTTCGGTCAATTCATCTGCCCGGGCAATGAATTCCGCGAATATTTTTTCGCCCAATTCCCAAGCTTCTGTTTCAAATTCAATTTTCTTTTTCCCTTTATCCAGTTGTAACTTTTTCAAAAAATTTTTGGTTTCCTCTTTTTCTGAAGCAGATTGCCATTGCAAATAATGTCCGACTTCATGAAATAAAAAACAAAGGGCTTCAGTGACATCTCTTTTTGATGTATCGTGAAAAATAACGATAGAAGCCAGATCCTGCTGTGGCGGATAAAAATACCCCACAACGGATTGCAATGGCACCAGTTGGATGCTCAATTCGGGAAAACGATCCCAGCATAAAAATGATTTTGCCTGAAACAAAAGCGATTGATCAATCATTAAACTGATAGCTTTAATTTGTTCGGAAATTTAAACTACTAATTTAATGAAAGAAATTTTTTAAAGCAAGTAGTTTTGTGAGAAATTTTCGATTAGGATACGGATACACGCGGATGCAGCGGATCTTACGCGGATTTTAAAGAGAAAAATCCCAACAAATAAAACTATATTCTATGTTGATAGGTTAATAACAAATGCCAGAACTACCTGAAGTCGAAACAATTATTCGCCAATTGCGCGAGAAAGTAATCGGCCAAATCATTTCAAAAGTGCAAATTTCCCGTTCCAGTCAGTGGAAATTGAATGATGCCGATGAAGTGACGGAGAAATTGATCGGCAAACAAATTCATCGCATCAGGCGACTGGGGAAGTATATCATTTTTGATTTTTCCGATGGTGGTGTGCTAATCATTCATTTGCGAATGACGGGTAAATTGATCTGGAGCGATGCGGACGTTGAGCCGGAAAAATATACGCGTACGATTTTTCATTTTGCTTCGGGTGGGACGCTGCAATTTAATGATACTCGCGCACTGGGAACTCTGGTGTTTTTGCCGCCGGGCGATGTCGAAAAATATAGTCCTGTTCTTGGACTTGAGCCACTTGATGAATCCTGGACTCTAAAAGCCTTACGTGAACGAATTAAAAATTCCGGATTGGACGCCAAATCATTTCTCATGGATCAGAAAAAAATCGCTGGTATCGGCAATATTTACGCCAGCGAAATTCTTTTTCGTTGCCGGATTCATCCGGAGCGAAAAATAAATGAACTTACTGAAGCCGAGATCAAATCTCTTTACGAACAAATTCCTCTCGTGCTGAATTTGGCGATTGAGAAAATGGGCACTTCACTGGGCGATGGCGAGGGAAATTTCCGCAGCGTTTACAATATTGAAGGCGAATTCCAGAAATTGATTCGAGTTTACGG
>NATN01000130.1 GCA_002085355.1 Candidatus Zhuqueibacterota bacterium 4484_87
GCTAAATATAATAATTACCAAGTTTTTTCAGAAAAATCACCTAACTTCAATGGATAATTATAAGGACCGGACGTGGATTGGATTTTGCTTGACATTTAAAGAAAAAAATAGTATAATTTAAAAGGATTGGAGATCAAAAGAAGTTTATTTATAATAAAATTCAGGTGAAAAAATGTCGAAGACTGATGTCAATATTTCTGTTCCGCTTGAATCTCTGATTTCAAGTATAAAAAAATTAAAATATAAAGATCAAATTACGCTTTTAGAGCTAATCGAAGAACAGCTTGAAGAAAAACTAATCCAAAGAAATCCTTTGATCCAAAAAGAGATTGATGAAGCCAGAGAAGCATACAAAAGTGGTAATTATGTAACTTTAGATGAATATAAAAGGCGAAACAGGAAACGTTTATCATGAGTTTTCGGGTCATCGTTCCCAAACCTGTACAATAACAGCTTGACGATTTACCTGATGATGTCTTTTAACGGGTCATTGAGAAACTTGAAGTACTGACAATAAATCCTCGGCCTTTTGGTTGCATTAAACTAAAAGGGGTGAAAAACGAATACCGCATAAGAATTGGTGATTATAGAATTCGTTATGAAATAAATGATGCTGAAAAATTAGTCATATTGCTACATTGTAAGCATAGAAAAGATATTTATAGACGGTAGTATTGTCTATGTGGATTGGGATTGTCATCTGCGAAACCTTTTATGCACAAAGGAGCACAAAAAATATCTTTGAAATTTTATCGATTCATATAGGTAATTTGCTTTCTTACAGTTAGCCTTTCAAATTTCTAATTAGGCTCTTCTTTCACATGAATTATCATCTGCTGAATAACATCATTCACATTCCTGGTTTTTATGATTATCTCTGGATGTTTACGTGAAAATACACGAAAAATTTCATCTGCAAATCCCTGCCCAATAAATTTGACACCTTGAAAATCCAAATTGATTTCTTTGAACTTATCCAGCCCATAAAGTAAACGCCTTGCTTCAGACCTGGAGACGTAATTTTCTAAAAAAAGCTTTACAGCTACTTTCGTTCTGTTAAATTTGAAATCAAACTCTTCAGGCGCATAAGTAGTAAAAATATCAGTAAGGTTCTTCTTTGTATTTTTGCTTATGGAAAATTTGACTTCCGTCCCTTGTATCCGCTTCTTTTCTTCCAGAAACATATCCTTGGATTTATTATCAAATATTAGCTTAATTTTGTGCGAACGAATCGTCATAATATCGGCAGCTTTTGAAGTGAAAAATATTCCTTCACCGCTGTGTCTTTCCTTTATTGTTGTGGTTTTTCCTTTAATTAGCTCTCCAATTGCCATATTTTCATTATCAAGATCAAACTTTTTATAAATTGAATAAAAAATACCAATACCAAAATCTCTGATGGTGAACTGAAAATCATAGTTATCCAATAACAATTCAACAACACATTTTTGAGACTCAGAATGTTCAATTGCATTGTTCAAAATTTCGGTAAATGCATATTCAATAATCTTATAAGCTTTTTCATTGACCAACTTACTCAACTTTGACAATAAAGATATTTCATGAAAAACTTTATCTTCTTCAAGATTAAATAAACTATATTCCTTTTTAAAGGAATATAGTTTTGTTTTTATTTTATTGTCAGAAGTTTGAATGGCATATATTGCACTTTTCGTCTTTCCAATTTTTATTATCAATGACTTACTGATTAACTCTTTCAAATGTTTATTTAATGCCTGCCTTGAAATGCCAAGCAGAGCACCCAATTCCTTGCTTGAGGCTGTTTTGTGTTCCTTCAGGAATTCTAATATTTTTTCCTTCTGACCCATTGAATTGTCAACTTATTGTCAACTTATTTTATAATTTATTTGTCAACTAAATATAATTAATTGTCAACTTATTGTCAACTATTTTTTTATTTTTTTGTCAACTTTTTAAAATTTAACCTTTCCAAAAGTCGCGAACCTTTGAAAGAGTAATTGCTCTAACGAATTGCACCATAAACCACCCCCGTTACCGTCGCCATCACAACAACCAATCCGATATACACCAGCGTCTTTTTCGTTCCCATGACGCCGCGTATGACCAGCATATTTGGCAAACTCAAAGCGGGTCCTGCGAGCAAAAGCGCTAATGCCGGGCCTTTTCCCATTCCGGCGCCGAGCAGTCCTTGCAAAATCGGCACCTCCGTGAGTGTGGCAAAATACATCAGCGCGCCGGAAACAGAAGCCAATAAATTTGCCCAAATTGAATTTCCGCCGACTGCCGTCTGAATCCAACTGGCAGGAATGATGCCGGCATTTGTGTTAGGACGGCCCATGAGAAAACCGGCGACTAAAACGCCAGCAAAAAGCAGCGGCAGAATTTGCCAGGTGAAAAACCATGTCTGATCCACCCATTCGTTTAGCTCATCCTTTTTGAACCATTTCCAAAGCTGGAACGCTAAAATTAATAATAAAATTCCGGTCAGATACCATTTTATTTGAAAAACAGCGTTCCACAATCCAACCGCTTCTTTGGGCTTGCCCCAGGCGGCAAAGATAAGAATTAAAACCAGCGTCAAAAAATAAACCCCTGTTTTCCACAGCGATCGACCGGCACCGTCGTCCATTTGAGCGAATTGAATCGCTTTTGCATTTCGCTGTTTTTCTTCTTTGCGAAATATGAACGCCATGGATAAGCCAATAACCACGGAAAAAACGATGGCGCCAACGGCGCGGGCAATTCCCAATTCAGGGCCTAAAACACGAGCCGTCAAAATTATTGCCAACACGTTGATTGCAGGTCCCGAATAAAGAAAAGCTGTTGCCGGACCGATTCCGGCGCCGCGTTTGTAGATTCCCGCAAACAGCGGCAGCACGGTACAGGAACAGACGGCTAAAATTGTTCCTGAAACGGAAGCAATACTGTAAGATAATATTTTCTTCGCTTGCGCGCCGAAATATTTCATCACCGCATTTTGATTTACAAATACGCTAATTGCGCCGGCGATAAAAAAAGCCGGAACAAGACAAAAAAGAACGTGCTCTCGCGCGTATTCCTGCAACATGAGAAAAGATTCAACGAGCGCTTTTTGAATACTTATTTTATCAAACGGTATAAAATATGCTGCTAAAAAGGCTGTTAAGATAATTGCTAATTTCGTTCTATCTTTCATTTTCTCTCCGGAAAGATTTTTTCAACCATCATATTTTAAGTGATTGTTGGATACGGTTAATCTTCAAGATTTTGGAGCAAAAGCCAAATTTCGCCCGTGGCAAAGAAAAGTTTGACTCCCATTTCCTGCAGGCGTTCTGTGCCTTTTTTCCCGATGCGAGCCGCCAAAATTGCCTGACAATCATCAATATCGCCGTACACATCCAAAGTCTTCAGATGCTGCATGGTATCTTGGTAAATATTTTTCCGGCGTTCGAGAAATTGAAAATTTTGTCTTTTGAGATAAATATCAAAATACGGAGCCTGTCCCAGCATCTTCGGAAAAACAGTTTTGCCGTCTGCCGTAGCAACGGCAATTTTTTTGTCTCTCAATTCGAGGACAAAATACATATTTTCCATCGTTTCACCTTGTTCGATGATTTTAAAATTGTAATTGGTGAGCCAATTATTTACTTCGCGGGTTTTGTAATAATGCTCCCTTATTCCGGTATCAGTGCCATCTTTCCAATCGACAAGAATGAAAACGCCGTTCCAAGCCAGTACGTTTTGCAGCGCGCCAAAAAATTTCTGCGGTGAGTCAAAGTGATGCAGCGAATGCACGCTGTAAACCAACTCGAAGCGCCGCTCAATCCGGTCGATTTTTTCCGCAGGGAGAGCTTGAAAATGGATATTGCCATCGCTGCGGTCATAGGCGAACGGATCAACGCCCCACGCCGGGCAGTGATATTTGCCGGCTATTTTCCGCAAAAAGTCTCCGCCTCCGGAGCCCACCTCCAGCAGCGAATTGCATTGGGGAACATGACGCGATGCCAGAAGTTGCAGTAATTCGTGCGCATCAATATCGGAAGCTATCTTCATGGTTGTTTATCAAGCAAAAATCAATTCGTCAAAAAATCGATCATTCATTTTTTTCTTCATCGGGATGCTCGGAAAGATATGATTTCAAAAAATAAATCACATCCAATTTCCCGACTAATCGTCCGGCATCATCGAGCACCGGCACTTCATAAATATCTCGTTCCAACATCATTTTTATCACATCTTGAATTTTGTCGTCCGGGTTTGCCGACAACACGTCTTTCACAATTATTTCCCCGACGTTCACCGCAGTTGCTAACTTGTAAAGTTCGCTGATTCGCGCTGACGGAGGCAAATAATGATGAAAAAGACTGCGGAAAAGCAATTTGTGATTAATAATTCCCACTAATTTATCCTTCTCATCCACAATATAAAATTGATGCGTCAGCGGTGAGTCAATAAATTTTTGAATCAATTCATTGACCGGGGTTTGCAAAGACACGGTAATCGGTTTTTTCAGCCCTTTAATGTCTTTTATTTTCATCGGCTTCATTTTTTTCTCCGGAAAAAATATTATTTTTTATCCACAGGGATTTCTTTCGCTTTGGTTATCGCGTATTTTACGGATGGCGGCCCGATAATCTGGACTAACAGTGTGGTAGCAGCAATGACATTGA
Source organism: Candidatus Zhuqueibacterota bacterium 4484_87 (assembly GCA_002085355.1). Lineage (GTDB taxonomy): Bacteria > Zhuqueibacterota > Zhuqueibacteria > Thermofontimicrobiales > Thermofontimicrobiaceae > 4484-87. Next base: position 4,632 of record NATN01000130.1, read on the forward strand.
TCACCGTGTGGCCCAATTGCATACCGGCAGCGCCCATCTGGCTGAAATGCTGGTAAATATCCAGCGCCAGACCAATTGCCACGCCAGCTTGAGAAAAAAGTGCAAATCCCAGATATTTTTGCACATTCTCATCCGCACCGGAAAGTCTTGACCCAAAATAGGCGCCGATCCATTTTCCTGCTGTTCTTCCCGCGACATAGAGCAACCCGAGCATTCCCATTTTGGGCAGCAGCCCGATTTGCAGACGCGCGCCCACAAAAATGAAGAAAATAATATAAATCGGCGGTACAAAAGATTTGACCAGATCAAAATTAGGTTCGTTTCTATCAGTGTGCATATTAGTCAAAACTAATCCCACAGCCATATTTGTCAAAATTAAAGAAAACTCAAAATGACTTGCCAGACCGCTTGCCAAAAGAACAGCACCGATATTTACGACTAATTTATCGTCTTTGAGCTTGATAAATCGCAAGCCATAATCCAACAAAAATCCAATCGCACCGCCCAAAAACAGGGAGCCAAAAATTTCTGTCAGCGGCTGCACTAACATCACATTAGCATCAAGCGTTCCGCCGACAATAAGTACATTGGCAAAGGCAAAAGCGAAACCGTAAAGTATCAACGCCAGGCCATCATCCAGGGCGACAATAGCAAGAATCGTCGTCGTCAACGGACCTCGCGAGTGATATTCCCACAAAACATCCACGGTCGCCGCAGGTGCAGTTGCAGAACATAAAGCGCCCAGCAACAGAGCCAAAGGCAGATTTTTTGTCCACAGGAAAGTCAAAACTGCAACCGTGAACATAGCCAAAAGCCCTTCGGAGAGCAGAATTGCCAAAAATTGTTTGCCATATTTTTGGAAAACCGATTTCTTCAGCTCACCGCCGACCATGAACCCGATGAAAGCCAGCGCCAATTGGGTTAGCGGAACAAGCTTGTCCAGCAATTCCGTTGAGATAAAATGCGTCACTGAATCGCCTAAAATGACCCCAGCAACGATATAACCAACAACTTGCGGAATGCCCGCTTTTTCAAATCCCCTTCCAAACAACAAGCCTACAAGGACGATGAAGCCAAACAAAAGTAAAATATTCATTTTAATATCTCAAGTTAAACAAAGCATTGGAAAAGTCTCCCTGTTATCATTCATTTAATAGCAACAGGGAGCTTTCATTGTTCATCTTTTCATGTAAACAAAACGTCAGAAATTATTTCATAAAATCTTTCACTGCGTCTTTGTGAACCAGAAAAGTCAACATTTTCAGTTTGACAAAATCATCGCGGAAAAAGTAGTAGCCTTTGAATTTCCCCTTGAAGGCGCTGGAAGCTGAATCTTTGATAAGAAACCAATCGTGTCCCTTGTAATGCTTGTAACCAACCAGATGGATGCCATGGTCGTCAGTCGAAGTATGATTGTACCAGCGAAATTCGCGGGAATCCTGGTTGATTTTATTTGATGGAATATCAAAAGCGGGAATGACTGCAATGTCTTCTTCGCCGTAACGCCCCGGCTCTGAAACATCGCCGCCAATAGCTACAGAATAGCCATTTTTAATGGCATGTTTTAGTGCTTTGTACCAGACATCCAGCGGCACGTTGTAATATGCCTTGCTGTGCCACCAATTGTCAGGAACTTTGTATTCTCCCCAACTGTAAAATGGCAAATATTTGAACGACATTAGATCCACGTAATCGTCCAGAGGCAGGGCAACGACTTTTTCGGCGAACTCTTTTGGCGTCATCTGTTTGCCATCCACCGAAATTGTCTCCGGCGGCGCGCCCATGTATTTATTGAGAATCATCTTCACCGTGTTCAGAGCAATGTCTTCGTCCCAGTAGCCTTTCTCTTTCAGAAAATTGAGATAATTTTGGATACCGCGCACCATCTTGGAATGATTGTAATGCTTCTGCCCGGGAAGCAGACCATCGTAATCAGACCGCCTCACGATACCGTACTGTTTGATTCGTTCGATGACTGCATTATCTTCAGAGCCTTGATCGACAAGAGAATTCCCTTTTTCCCTGATAAATCGGCGGGCTTTTTCCACATATTCCCAATAAACAGTGTACATCTCCGACAATTTGATTTTTTTCTTGTGAATGCGATAAATCTCCGACTCCAGAAATGAGGTCGCGGAAAAACACCAGCACGTGCCGGTCGTGTCCTGCCGAATGGGCGGAAAATGAAAAACCTGCTGAAAAACTTCCGGCGAAGCAGGTTTTTTAATTTTCGAAAAATCAGCCGACAGAATTGTGTCCGGCTTGCCATAAAAATTCGTAGTTGGTTTATAAATCACAACATTCTGAGCAAAAGAAGCGCTGGCAAAAAATAAAACCACCAACAATGGAAAAAACTTTTTCAATTTAGTCATCTTCAAAATGCCTCACTTTTAATGTCTGTGAAATTTCTCCCGAACTTCATAATTCCTATCCTGGAGCTCATTTTTATTCAGTTGATCCATAATCTCTTTGATTGACCCTGAAGCACCGCGAACCACATGAATGCCCAACTGTTCAAAAAATCCAATAGCTCTGCCACCAATGCCGCGAGCAACAAGCAAATTCACCTGCTGTTGCGCTAGGTAATTCGGAATATCCCCTGGACCATGGTCATCCAGCGGATTGACGATGACATCAACAGAGTAACTGCCGTCGTCTTTTCTGTCGATAAAAGCAAAAAATGGTGCATGTCCGAAATGCTCGCTAACGGGCGAATTCTCACCCAAATTTTCCAGCACAGGAATTGCGATTTTCATTTTTTTATTCCTCCGATTACTAATTTGATAAAGTCGATAATTGATCGTTCACAAAATAATAAATTTTATAATACGAAACAAGAATTATTTTTCTCTGTCGCGATCGGCACAAGAAAGTAATTAGACAGGATGAACCACTAATTTTTTTAACTAAAATTCGATAGAGCAAAAAATCATTTGCTCAGCACGGCATTCAGCACCATGATGATCGATGCCGCAAGCGTCGTATAGGCAAACAGCAATTTCAATTTCGCAGGTTTGGTTTTCAT